>JAHDGP010000118.1 GCA_020627525.1 Bacteroidota bacterium | reverse complement strand
ATAATCAGTTTTTTGTGAAAGTTATTTATGTATGTTAATTTGATCTTACCACTTACTTAAAAAGTTGATATGTTAATAAGTCTGTAAAGAATGGTCGATTTCTCTCGCATAAGCAAGAATGCCCCCTTTCAGATTATACAAATTATCAAACTTATCAGTCTCTTGCAATTGTTTAATAGCCTTAGCACTCCTAGCACCAGATTTACAATGGATCACTACTTTTTTATCTTTGGCTATCTTTTCAATTTCAGTAATAACAGAAGATAAAGGAATTAACTCTGCACCTAAATTTGCAATATCATATTCAAATGGTTCACGAACATCAATCAGTTGATAATCTTCTTCTGCTTCTTTCAAACTCTTCAAATCTTGAACGCTGATTTCTTTCACTACATTTTCAGTCTCTGCACTAGGTGGCATTATACCACAGAACATTTCATAATCAATCAGCTTTTCAATTTTAGTAGCTGGATTTTTGCTAACTTTCAAAGTTCTCGTATGGAAAGAAGCAGCATCCAACAAAAATAATCTTCCAACCAAAGGCTCACCAACTCCTGTTAATACTTTGATTACCTCACAAGCTTGCATGCTTCCAATGATTCCCGGAAGTACACCCAAAACACCACCTTCTGCACAATTTGGCACCAAACCTGGAGGTGGAGGTTCAGGGAACATATCACGATAGTTTGGACCACGAGTGCCATCCTTCAATTCGTAGTTGAAAACAGATACCTGTCCTTCAAATCTGAAAATAGAAGCATAAACGTTTACTTTTCCAGCCAAAACGCAGGCATCATTTACCAGGTATCTAGTTGGAAAATTATCCGTTCCATCAGCCACCACGTCATAATCTTTGATAAGATCAAGTGCATTTTCTGAAGTGAACCTTGTATTGTAAACTGTTATATCCAAATTTGGATTAAGCCCCAACAATCTTTTCTTTGCTGTTTCCGACTTAGATTTTCCAATATCATCAACCGTAAATAATACCTGACGTTGCAAATTACTTTCATCAACAACATCAAAATCTACAATGCCTAATTTACCTACACCTGCCGCAGCAAGGTATAATAGCACAGGGCTTCCAAGCCCTCCTGAGCCGATAACAAGGACACTAGAATTTTTTAATTTTGTTTGACCTTCAACACCAAACTCTGGAATAGTGATGTGGCGAGCGTAGCGAGCCAGGTCTTTTGGAGTTAAGCTTTGTGTGCTCATTTTTTATTCTAATTTTTTCTATTATAAATTTATTTTTTTAAAAAGAACCTCCTGCAATTGCTGGAACGATGCTAATTACAGTATCATCTGCTACGGCTGTTTCTTCTTTTTGTAGTGAATTTATATCATCTTCTCCAACATAAATTCTGATGAATGAGCGAATATTGTTTTCATCATCCAAAATATGTTTTCCAATGTCTGAATGCGATTTGATTAAATCGGCAACTGCTTCTTTTACAGTTCCACCTGCTGCTTCAAACGTCGATTGATTTTGAGTGAATTTTCTTAACGGTGTTGGTATTATAATCTTTGCCATTACTTTTAAATGTTTATATATTATTAATAATTAATTTTCTCTTCATACATTTTACTGCCATCATCTGTCAATCTCCAAGATTTGATGTCGTCTATTCTTCCATCCATTACTGAAACAATAACATAGGAAAAATAAGGCATCGCCTTGGCTTGATCGTGTACAGATGCAATAGCAGGGTGATTGGGGTGCGAATGATAAACGCCCAATAAAGCGAGGTCGTTTGCCAATGCATATTGTTCTGCCTTCATATATTCAAAAGGCGAAATTTCAAAACGCCTTCTTTGATCACCATCCTTGCTGTTTTCGACAGGTATAGCAAGTGTTATAAGGCGTTCATCATTTTCCTCTTTTCCATATAGAAAGCCGCAGCATTCATTGGGGAATGCCTTGAGGGAATCTTTGTAGCTAACATCTATTGCTTCTTTGTCAATTTTTAATACTTGCCCCATTATTTTTTATTTGAATACGTGTTTTAATACTTCTGAATATTTGCTGGAATCGTCTGCAAAAGTTGTAACAATAATACCTTCATCAATTTCATCAGCGAGTGTCATTGCACCTTGAAGGTTTGCAGCACTAGAAGGGCTCAAAATCAGGCCTTCTAGTGCTGCAAATTCTTTTATAATATCATAAGATTCCAACGTGCCTACAAACTTGATTTCATCGGGAACAGTCTCATCATAAATTTTAGGTACAATGGCAGTCTCCAAATGTTTCCATCCTTCCAAACCGTGCATTGGGTTGTCGGGTTGTAGGGCTACAACTTTAATGTCTTCATTGTATTCTTTCAATCTTCTACTTGTGCCAGTGAAAGTTCCAGTTGTACCTAAACCTGCAACAAAATGAGTGATTTTTCCTTTTGTTGAATTGTAAATTTCGTTTGCAGTTGTTAAGTAGTGTGCTCGCCAATTACTTTCATTTGCATATTGATCAGCGTAATAATATTTATCGGGGTATTCTTTGAATAATTCTTTGGCTTTTGTTTGCGAGCCGTCCGTTCCTTCAAATCGAGAAGTGTAGATGATGTTTACGCCAAGCGCTTTAAGGATGGTTTTTCTTTCTTCCGAAGCATTTTCAGGAAGGCAAAGACTTATTTTTAAGCCTAAAGCCGCTGCTATACTGGCGTAGGCAATTCCTGTATTTCCGCTTGTAGCATCTAGTAATTCTTTTTCTTCAGAAAGTTGCCCACTTAAAATAGCTTGTTTGATAATGTTGAATGCAGGACGAGATTTTACACTCCCACCTATCTGATGCCATTCAAGTTTGGCATAAATCTGCACTCCATTTTTACGGTAGATATTATTGATAGGAAACATCGGCGTATTTCCCACAAGATGTTCAAGATTTGCCACTCTATGAACCAGATTACTATTTCCCTTATTTATCACTGACATCATCTGTAATTTTTACGCTTTTCTTTGATTGTTGTTATTGGTATATATAGAAAAAGCCCTTCCGATTTATCGGAAGGGCTTTTTCTATATTCATAATTTTCTTATCGCTCAAATCATTACATAGCAAAACTAGCCTTCCGTTGGAATGGGCAACAACAACAGCAGCAAGTAAGGTTTATGTAATTTCTCATCTTCATTTTCTCTAATTACCACAATATTAAACTCAATTATTATAATCTGCAAATTTTGATTATAATTTTTTTCCACAATGGAATTGAAATTCGGACTGAAGTGATGACTTCCAATAATCTTGCCAGAAATAGAATATTTCAAAAATAATTGGACTGAAGTGATGACTTCCAATAACCGAGCCAAAAATAGTATATTTATCAAAAAATAGTAGATGCTAAGAACCAATCTGATAGAAGATGTCGCTTATGATATTTTGCGAAGGAGAAATGATAACCTATTGAAAATAGGGGTTGATGGTCTGGATGGTGCTGGAAAAACTACCTTTGCGAATGAACTTGCTGAGGCTTTGAGTGTGGCAGGTGTCAATGTTATCAGGTCTTCTACTGATTTTTTTCACAATCCTAAAGAAGTGAGATATGCATTAGGTCGGTCTTCTCCTGAGGGTTTTTTCTATGATTCATTTAACTATGGTAAAATGAAAGAATTGTTATTGGAACCATTATCTAATGGGAACCTTGTTGCAAGCATTTATATAAAATATTTTAATCATCTGTTGGATCAAGTTGAACTGGATGGACCCATAACGGTCAAGGAGAATTGTGTATTGGTTTTTGATGGAATATTTCTTCACAGAGCAGAATTGATAGATTATTGGGACTATTCTATTTTTTTGAATGTCAGCCGAACCGAATCATTAAAGAGGTGTTTTATAAGAGATGGAAATGGTTCGCCAGATCCTTTGCATTCATCTAACAGGCGATATGTGGAGGGACAGAAAATTTATCTATCAAAATGCAAACCAAAGGAAACAGCTACAATCGTTGTAAACAATGAAGTGTTGGAGGAGCCGTTTGTGGAGGGATGAGTTTTGAATTATTGTGGAATGTTTTGTTCTTGTTTTAGAATATATAAATGTAATTGGACAATTTTAGATATATTTGATGATGACTAATGATATTCTTTGAAAATGATTAAAGTAGAGCAATTAGATATTCTTAATGTAGGACCTTTTAATAATGAAGAATTTGATTTTTCAATTGAAGAAGGAAATCCTGATATTCATATTTTTACTGGACCAAATGGAACAGGTAAAACAACTGTTTTACATTCAATAGCCAGTGCTTTTGATTATTTTGAAGAGGGGCATAAAGAACATTTGTCCAATAATTATTATAAACGATTTCATAAAAAGGAAAAAGATGGAGCGCAAAGAATGTCTGCTTCAGTTAAGATATTTGATCTCTTTAATAAAAAGAGTATTGAAGAAACGTATTCATATAAATGCAATAGTTGCCCATATGTCCATCAATTATATGTTTTAGAAAAATACTTGGATAGAAAAAGTGGAGAATCGGGTGCCGAATTTGTTGCAAATTATAAAGATTTAGAAACCTATAAAAATGCTATTATTGCAAAAGACATAAGTAATCAAAAATTCAAATTTGCAGCTTTTGGCTATTCAGGTTATCGACTGATAAATTCATCTCAAATAAAAATAGACAATGATCAAACTTTTAATCCTTTGCATTTGGCATTGGAGTTTGTAAAAAAGAATGATGAAAATGCTAGTATCTCTAATTGGATTGTTTCTACTTATTCAAAAGCGGCTATAGAAGAAGCACATGGAAATAAAGAGTTAGCTGAAAAATACAGACAATCGCTAAGTTGTCTTACAAATAGTATTGCAGAATTGACAAACAATGAATTTACTTTTGAAGTAAAAACCAATCCCTGGAAAGTTGTTACCAAGTATTTTGATAAGGAGGTTGAGTTTGATGTTTTGCCTGATGGTTTGCGTTCAGTTTTAAGCTGGATGGGAGATTTGTTGATGCGTTTAGATGCTATACCGTGGGAAAATGATACCATTCCTGTCAATCATCAAAATATAATACTGATGTTAGATGAAATAGAAGTGCATTTGCATCCAAAGTGGCAATATCAAATCTTACCACTTACAAAGAAACTTTTTCCCAACGCACAAATATTTCTATCAACTCATTCACCGTTTATTTTAAACTCAATTGACAATGCGAAAATTTATAAATTAACTACTTATAAAGGTGTTTCGAAGCTTGATCAAATTATGTTGTCAAATACTGGTGACTCTATATCTTATGTGTATAAAAACATTTTAGAAACAGAAAACAAATTTTCAGAGAGTACTACAAAAGATATAAAACGATTTGAAGAGTTAGATCAGGAAATAGTTCTGGAAAACTATGAAAATGAAGAGGAATTTCAAGAAGTTGTCAATCGCTTACTAGAAGAAGGGGAGGAGGTTGCTTCTGTGATTAGTTCAAAGTTGTTTAGGTTAAAAAGAGTCATAGGGAAAGATTATATCAATGGAAAAAATTAATCGTAAACCTTTGAATGAATTGCCCAGTTTGAAAAAATTGGAGGACAACTATAAACAATGGGGGTTGGAATGCAAAGCAGAAACTCGTGCTTGGCGATCTAGTGGTTCATCGTACCTAGAAATTAGAGCTCAACTGGAATTACAAACTTCAGGTCATTGTACCTTTTGTGATGATCATCCCATTGGAACAAACTCAACAGAGACAATTGAGCATTATTTTCCTAAAAAAGAATATCCTTGTTTGACATAGGGTTATTTTATTGCTGTACAAAGTGTCAATCTGAAGCAAATAGACACGAATTTCGATATACTTTGAAGCCAGATAATGAAGCGTATTGTTTTGATAAGTATTTTTATTTTGATCCGAATACTGGACAAATTAACATTTTGGAAAATTTGAAAAAAGATGCTCCAACTAAATACTTGCTTGCTGTTGCTTTCTTAAAAAGGTATGGAATAAATTCTAATAAGAAAAGGATTCAGAGTAGAATCAATACTTATAATGATATTTTAAATTTCTTTAAAGCTGGCGCAAGCCCTACAGATTTAAGAACAAGGGAAGATTTTGCATTTAGGTTTGTTTATGATAGTGCGCTTGAGTTTTTTAATTTATAGCGTCTTACAGTTTCATTTTTTACTTAATATTAATTCATTGAGGAGTGCTTGCCCACTGTTATTAAACCTTTTAGGCAAAAATGGTGTAGTTATAAATGAAACATATGCATCCATTTGGGTAATAAATGCGTTATAGAGCTGTAAATAGAAATTTTTAGACAGACTATCTTCCTATGATAAAAAGCAAATTAGTTGAATTTACTCGTACGCTTTCAAAAGTTGAATTGAAAGAGTTTGGTAAGTATTTAGAAGGAATGACTCTTAAAAAAGGGAAGGTCTTTCTGTTGTACCAATACTTGTGTAAATCATATCCTGATTTTCCAGAAAAAAAAATTGCCAAGGAATATGTATCGAAAAAGTTGTTTGGTGGATCTAAAGATTCATTAAAAAATTTGCGAGATACTATGAGTAACTTGTATGGTTTTTTGGAAGATTTTATAGTGAAAAAAGAATTGGAGATAAGTGAAAGTGAACGCAACTTTATTTTGTTAAAAGCGATTGGACGTCGGAAGTTAGATCGTTTTTTCTTTCAAAAGATTACCTCTATTCAGAAAGATTGGGAGAAAGAACCTTTGCCTGGAATTGAGCATTTGTACCACGAATTTAGATTGTCTAAAGTATGTTTGTTCCACCCTAATTATGAAATTTCTGTAAGCGGCAATATTAGCTATTCTGAGTTGAACGAAAAAATGGATCGTTTTTATTTATCTAAAAAACTGTATTTGCTACTGGGTCAATATCAAACAAGTAGTTTTGTTTTGCCAACTGATGAAAAAGAAAACAAGGAGCAAAATTTTTTAATTGACAATTTGTTGAGCATTAGTAAATTAAATCGTTTTCAGGAAACACCGCAAATAAAATTACTTTCAGATTTGGTGGAGGCTTTTTACAAACAAGACTTTTCAAATTTTAGTAAAATAAAGGAGCGTTTTAAAGCCTCTTTGTCAATGTTTGATGAGTATGAACAGAAAGACTTGTTAACAATAGTTCAGCATATTTGTTATACCAAATACATTAAGGAAGATGTAAAATATTTAGCAGAATTTTTTGACTTATATAAGTTGGCGGTTGAGGAAAAATTGATTTTTGAACAAGGGTATATTGCTTCACAAACATTTATCAATATTGTTGATGTGGCTTGTTCTGTTGGTGAATTGGACTGGGCGGAATTTTTTGTTGTACAGAATGGCATTTATATCAAAGAGTCTGTTAGAGCGGATTATGTAAATTTATGTAAAGTGAAAATCTGTATGCGCCGAAAAAAGTTTGAATCAGCATTGGAAATGTTGGCATTTATTGATCATTTAAATCCGTTTTTTGCCATTCAGGTTCGACCTATTCAAATTCAATGTTATTACGATTTAGGGGAAGAGTATGAGGAGTTATTTTACAATCAAGTAAGAGCATTTAAAATGTATCTTTCCAGAAAACAGGAACTTACGGAGCAAGTGAAACTTACGCTGAACAATTTCTTGAAATTTACCAACGCTTTGCAAAAAATAATGATTTCAAATGGCAGTATTTCTTTAGATTTTTTAAAAGAAATAGAAAACACTCAAAATGTAGCATGTAAATCTTGGTTGTTGGAAAAAGCAAATGAGTTAAAAAAAATCCCAAGTTAGCATACCTAATGATTAGGGAAATAACTTGGGATGCATTTATTATATTGGTCCTAATTCAACATCTGTTAAGGTCATTACTATTAAAAATGTTCCACCTGGACATCCTGGACAGTGAAGTGCATTACAATACTCAAATTCATCTTCAGTTATTATTAAGTCCCTATTAAACTCAACTGTATACATTCCATCCCTTCCAGATGGATATTTAAAGGGTATTTTACCTAACAAAAAATAATTGTCACCATTGGGTAAACTGCTTATGTCAATTGAAGGTTCTGTTGATACTAAAGGCATATTACCAGATGCATTAAAACTATTCGTATTTTTAAGGTACCATCTGATATCTTCAGTTAGAATTTCATAATCTCCAGTATAATTTTCATTAAGACCAAATCCAACCATTTCTGGAACACCTACCATACCTGTCACGCCAAAACCAAAAGGCATATTATCCTCAAAACATTCAACTCTAAATGGAGGAATATCATAAAAGTTTATGTTCATTTTATTTGAAACATAACTAGCAGTATCAGTGTCATTAATCAATGTTGTGCTATCTTCTTTTTGACAGCTACTTAAGGCAACTATGATGCATATAAATGCAAAAAATAAAATATTCGTTTTCATTATATTCTTTTCTTTTGTTATTAAATCTATTTTGATGGGGAAACGGTTTAATCGAAATCCCAAGCTGATGATAAATAATAACTTGGGATTTCTAATAAATGAGGTATCTAATTTATGGGGTATCTAATTCATCTTCCGTAAGAGTCATAACTATTAAAAACGTTCCTCCTGGACAACCTGGACAAGTGGCTGCAGTACAATACTCAAAATTCTGTGATCCTATATAATCTCCATTTGATGAAAAATTAAGTTTTAATTCGTGTATTTGCCCTGCTGGAGTGCGATATGGAATCGTTGCAACAACATTGTAAATTCTTTCTGGATTAGGAAATATATTATCATATAAATCTATTTGGTACGAATTGTAAGTTGCAACGACAGGATGTCCATTAATATTTAATGAACCATTTAGATAAAAATTAGTTACGTCTTGTACTTCCCAATACATACTGCGTGTATAGATTCGATAGTCTCCTTCGTAATTTGAGCTTGTTCCTACTGCTAATGTGTGATGATTGGGGGTGGCAATAGATCCTCCTGATTCTGTAATAAAAAATGGAGCTGTTGCACCTAAACATCCCTCAGAAGGGTAATCAATATTTGGTGCATACTCACTAGGAATGTCAAATGTCTTTTTTCCAGCCGTTTCATTAGAGGGCAAGGGGATGTTTGCTGTGCCTTCTGTTTGGATTAGCTTATCTTTTTGACAACTATTCAACAGAAAAGCCATACAAAACAGTGTTGCTAATACTAAAATATTCTTTTTCATTATACTAAATTTTCTTTCGTTACTAAATGTTCTACAAATATAGTTTGACAGCTAGCAGTGATACAAGCACAAGTTAGCCACTTTGTCTGATAGTTTATAAGAAAAATTCTGTTATTTTAAATCTTAAAATATTGAAAATCAATTTATTAAGATTGTTGTGGATTGTGATTGTTGTCGATTCGAAATCGACGAATGTATTTTCAAACTTGATTATTTAGCTAGATAGGTTTTGCACAAAAGCACATTTTGAGTATAAAATAACTTGCGGTGAGTAAATACATGTAAATTGTTTTTTATGTGTTATTGAAAATACAATTAGATTCAAAAATTTTTCAATACAAAGGGATGAATCAAAATAGGATAGATTAACGTTTATCTAAAAAACGGCAACTCAAAAATAAGTAAAACAACATTTGTTGTGTGGGTAATATATCTTGTGTTTTAAACCACAAACATGATAATTTTAAAGCTTCATTTAACGTTTATAATTGTAACTTTTTATTTCGAATTTGCTTGGAATTTTAGTACTGATGGTTAATTTAGAAATCCTAAGAATGATGACGGTATGTTGACTTCTTTTGGTTTTCAAATATGCCTTTTAGCGATAAGTTATGGACAAAAGTAAACTAGTAGAATTTATGAAGACTCTTTCTAAACAAGAAATGAAAGAGTTTGGAAAATATTTAGAAGGAACTTCTTATAGGAAGACCGGTAAAGTTGTTGCCTTGTTCAATTATTTGAGTAAGTTGTATCCAGAATTTCCAGTGAAGAAAATCGAAAAAGAATATGTATCCAAGAAAGTTCTGAAAGAGGTGGATAAATCTTCTAGAAAACTGCTCGATTTAATGACTAATTTGTTTAGTGTTTTGGAAGATTTTTTGATAAAGAAAGAGTTGGAAACCAATCATACTGAGCGCAATTTTCTTTTATTGGAATCCATGAAAAAAAGGAAGTTGGATAAATTCTTCTTTCAAAAAATTTCGCTGATAGAAAAAGACTGGGAGAAAAAAACAATGCCAGGTATTGAGCATTTGTACGATGAATACAAACTTACTAAGCTGTGTTTATTCCATCCTAATTATGAGAATTTTTTAAAAAACAATAGAAGCCTTTCTGATTTATCTTTAAAAGTAGATGCCTTTTATTTGTCTAGAAAGTTGTTTTCGCTGGTTGTAATATTTCACAATAGCAGTTTTATTTCTAACAATGTGGAGGATTTGAAACAAAATGCTCAGATTATGATGAATCAAATTGTAGAATCAAGCCAATTGGAACACTTTCAATCGGTCCCACAAATCAAACTTTTGACGGATTTGCTAAAGGCTTTTCAAAGTGGAGATTTTTCAAACTTCGATTCTATTAAATCTAATTTTATTGAAAATTTGGATTTGTTTGATGAGTATGAAAGTAGAGATATAATGGCAATGATTGGGCATATTTGTTTCAATAAGTATAAAGCTGGAGAGGTGCAGTATTTATCTGAAATGTTTGAGCTTAACAAGTTGTCAGTTGAGAAGAAATTGATTTTTGAAGAAGGTTATATAGGCGCTCAAACTTTTATAAATATTTCAGACATTGCTTGTTCTGCTTATGAATTAGAATGGGCAGAGGTATTTGTTGATGAAAATCAATCTTTTTTGAAAGAAGAATATAAGCAAGATGTTGTTGATCTTTGTAATATTAAAATTGGAATGAAAAGAAAGGACTTTGATCAGGTCCTTGAAAAATTGGCAGTAATAAACTTTATCAATCCTTACTTTTCTATTCAAGCAAGAGCCATTCAACTTCAATGTTATTATGAATTAGGAGACGATTATTATGAATTATTTCTCAATCAAATAAAATCTTTCAGTACTTATTTAACTAGAAAAGATGAAATGTCTGATCAAATAAAATTATCAGTT
>JAHDGP010000117.1 GCA_020627525.1 Bacteroidota bacterium | reverse complement strand
TTGTATTTTTTATATCAGTGAGGTATTAGTATAAAAGTAATTTGTGTGTCTACTCTAAAAAGATTAAAAATCAAAAATGTTTTTTTAGCGATCTCTTCATTTTGTGAAAATCATCTCTTTTTAGAGTAGACACATTTATAGATATTTATTGATAGTATTAATTGTATGACAAAAAAATTAAAAAAGCATAAAATATTATCAATTGCGCATTTTTTTTTAATTTGAACTTAAAAGTCCAGTTTGATTTATTTCTTCAAGCACAACGTTAAGCATTATATCCATAGTATCTAAATATGGAATTTCAACTGTTGTATTGTTTATTCCAATCTGAACCTCAGAACATCCACCAATTAGTAAATCTATATTTTTTTTGAGTATGGCATCTAAAGAATAATTAAAAAGCTCATATGCGTGGTCCGAGATAGGCGAACTCTTTAATCCACCTGGCATATAGAGAGCCTTCATAAATTTATCTTCCTGTACCTCTTTCTCCAATGTAAAAAGTTCTAATGGTGTATTTTCAAATTCATCATGAAAAAGTCTCGAAAAAATTGTTCCAGAACTCGCTAACAATCCAATCCTATTGGCTGATTTGTATTTCTTTCTTATTTCAGCTACTGTTAAACTGATTGGGTTGATTAAGCGAATGTTTTCTGGAATAGTCATATTTCTTAAATAAAAATAAGAAGTATTGCAACAGGAAATAATAATATCGACATTGCATTTATTCAGTATATCAACAGACCTTTTTAGCTCTTCCAATGGAGATTCCTCTCCATAAACAATAGCTCTTGTTCTATCTGGCACCCTACTGTTGTTATGCAATATAAATTCTGGAAAATCCTGATCTTTAATTGCATTCACATTCTTACTCAACTTATCAACAAAAAGCAATCCTGATTTAGTACCCATTCCAGAGATAATACCGATGACCTTCTTTTTCATATTTTTTGATTTTAAGTAAACACTAAAAATCTTCGCTAATCTTAGAACTAAACAATTCTAAAACATTTTCATCTACATAAACTTCTTCTTCAGTTTGTATAATTTT
Source organism: Bacteroidota bacterium (assembly GCA_020627525.1). Lineage (GTDB taxonomy): Bacteria > Bacteroidota > Bacteroidia > Chitinophagales > UBA2359 > JAHDGP01. The sequence goes on along the minus strand of JAHDGP010000117.1, from coordinate 9,996 downwards.
AATTAATTCATTTATTAAAATGTTATTCTTGCAGTCAATTTTTTCCAATAATTCCACAAAATCATCAAGGATGTTTTCAATTGTTTCAGGTTTAAAAATATCAGAGTTATAGACCAAACAAAGTTCCAACTTATCTTTAAAAACATCCACATAAAAAGTCAAATCAAATTTACTGTAAACAACATCTTCGAACTGCGCCTCTTCAAACTCCAAGCCTTCAATTTTTGGTAAATGATCTTTTTCACTTTTTTCATTTACAATAACCATTACTTCAAATAATGAATTTAAATTAAATTCATTCTTCGATTTCAGCTTTTCCATCAATTCATCTAAGGGAAACATTTGATGCTTGAATGCCTCTAAAGTAATTTTTTTAATATCATTCAAAAAGGTTTCAAACTTGGTATTACGATCAAACTGTGTCCGCAAGGCAACGGTATTTAGAAAAAGACCTATTTGATTTTCAAGTTCTGAATGGCTCCTTCCTGCAAATGAAGTTCCAATTACAAACTCATGTTGCCCAGTATATTTATGTAATAAAATATTGACGATTCCAATTATACTCATAAATACAGTTCCACCAAAATTATTCGAGAGCGTTTTTAAACGATTAACAATTCCTGCATTTAGATTTCTATTAGCCGAACCACCATTAAAAGTGTTAAACGAAGGTCTTTCAAAGTCCGTTTTTAAATTTAATTTTGGTAGTTCACCATTGAATACATCTAACCAATAATTTTTATCTTCAAGAATTAATCCTTTATCAATTTTCAAATATTCCCACTCAACAAAATCTTTGTATTGAATATTTAAATCTGGCAAATTAAGCGCAGAAGAAGCAGTATAGTGATTGTAATACGAAAGTAAATCTTTAAAAAATACGTTTAAACTCCAACCATCTGAAATAATGTGGTGAAATATCATTGCAAATGTAAATTCTTGGTCAGTGTTCTGAATAAGCGCAATCCTGAATAGTGGACCCGATTCAAGGTTAAACTCCTCTGACAATTTTTGTTTAATCACTTCATTCCTTTCATTTTTTTTATTAGAACTATTTTGTAAATTGCGATAATCCAATTCAAAATCAAAATCTTCTACTGATAAAATCCACTGCCTAATTTCAGCGTGTTCGTTTTCTTTAAAAATAGTTCTCAAAGACTCATGTCTTGATATAACTTGTCGCAATGATTTTTTAAACAAATCAACGTCCAATTTTCCTTTTAAAGTGTATACATTTGGAATATTGTATGCATAATTTGCACCTCCAAATTGACACATTATCCAAATTCGTAGCTGCGAATAAGATAATCTATAGTTTTTCTGAATTTTAGATTTTGGAATATAATCATTATAGTAAAGGTTCGATTTTTTTAATTTTGCCAATAACAATTTCAATTCAGCTTTATGCTCTTTTATTAATAAAAGAATGTTTTCATCGAAACAATCCTTCTTATAATATATTGTCAGTTCATCATTTAGCAAATCTAAAAAGTAGCCAGCCTCTTTAATTTTCAACAATAATTCTTTCATGAATTTAGTAGGTATTAATTATTGTACTTAATAATCAGAACAATAGGAATCTTTGGGACAAAGGCACCAAGCACAAACAATTCAAATCGACAGTAAAACCAGCAATTGATAAGATTTTCAACAATTAAAATTGTGTAACAAATTTAGTACTGTGTTAGAAAAGAAGTCATTATGCTAAAGCATAACATCGTTTTTTCTGCCTTGCCTGAGTTAATAATAACATCGGCTTAATGTAGCGAAATTAGCGGGTTAGTGCACTAGGCAAAATTTAGCTCATTGATTATAGCATCCATCTCTGACTTTACAAATTGAGAAATTTCTATAAAATTTTCTTCTGAAAAATCAAACTTGACACCTGCTTTTTTGTATGTTTCTCTAATGGACAAAGTATTGCCTGTCTTCATCGCACTTATTAAATTATTGGTTGTTTGCTCGGGATTTATTTTATATTGACGATAAATTTCAAAAGCTCCCAATTGAGCAAAGACATATTCTATGAGATAAAAAGGTGCAAAGTAAATTAAACCTCTGTGTTGCCAACCGTTATTTTTTTCAGGGGCGATATTTAAAGCACTTGAAATTCCAATATCATAATCTTTACTTAATTTGTCCCAATAGGCATTTTTCTCTTGCAGTGTTTTAAATGGATTTAGATAGACCCACTGTTGAAACTTATCCCACAATGCTGCCATATGAAACAACCAAAAACTAGATTCCAGTTTTTTAAGTTTTGCATTCAACAAATTGTTTTTATCCTCAAAAAACACATCCCAATATTCCATAGATATCAACTCCATTGAAAGGGTAAACAGCTCAGCAACTTCATCACAAGGCTCTTTCAGTTTTTCTAAACTAAAATGATTGCAGTACATATAGTGCAATGCGTGCGTTGATTCATGGATAGAACCATGCACATCGTGGAGTGATTCCATCAACATATAAAAAACAAAAGGCAATCTCGTTTCGGGAGCATAACTACAAAACATTGCAACCGCCTTATTCTTTCTATTTTCAAAATCTAACCTTTCATTTTTCTCTAAATATTCAAATATTTCTCCAAACTCCGGATTAATTTTATAGAATATTTTTTTTATTTTATCTGATAGTTCTTCAGAAGATTTAGGGTAAATTACTGGTGAGTTAGTTTTTAATTCAACTGCCAAATCACACTTAAAAATTTCCTCTTGCCCAAGCCACTCTTTTCGCTTGGTCATTAAGTCTTTAAAAATGGGAATTATTTTATTCTCAATGGACAAACATACTCGCTCACAATCTTCAGGAGTATAATCGTGCCTGGATTTTTCAACCCAAATATAATCTCTAAAATTTTCAAAGCCTGCTTGTTCAGCTATCTTATGACGCAAACGCACCATCTTATCAAATACAGTATGCAGTTGTACTTCATCATCTAAAAGACGCTGTTCTATCAATTTTGATTTTTCCTTTCTAACTGCTGTTGGTTCGTCTTTAAAAGCTTTGGTAGCTTTAAAAATTGGCATTTCTTCACCGTTTACCTCAATGCGCTGCGCAGCAACAATCTTATTATAATCACTTTTCAACTCATCTATTTCCGAATACAATTCTAAATTTTTATCTGAATATATGGCTTTTTCATCTTTAAAATTGGTTATCATATTAGAGAACTCGGGTTTTTCAATCAACAAGTTTTCTAAATATTTAGAATTCAGAATTTTCTGATTTAAATTGTGCTTGGCTTTTTTATAATTTTCAAAAATAGCAGTATTAAAATGCGTTTTTCCTTTTCTTTTTTCTTCATCATTTACAAAACGATAGGAATTCAATTTATGATAAATATGTTGTTCATTAATGACAACATCTAATTCATTTTTCTTGTGCATAAATAAAAGCAAGTCACTAGCAGAATTAATTTCTTGAAATTCTAAATCCTTAACAAAATTCACTAAATCACTCCAATTCTCAATACTTAAATTTGCACTTAAATAATTACGTTTATATGGTTCTACTGGAAATACATTTGACATACTACTTTATTAATTTTTAGTTCTTTTAAACATCTTCAAACGGTTACACTACAATAAATACTTTCATCAATTTTACTTACTAAACTAACTTCTTCTAATAGTTTAATTTGTTCAATTAAATCTGCTTGTTCTTGCAAAGTAAAATTATTAAACAAATCATTTATTGAAATTTTAACCGCCATATTCTTATGAATCGAATTCACCAAACTCAATGCATTCAGACTGTGACCACCTAGTTCAAAAAAGTTATCCATTAACCCAACCTCCTCTATTCCCAAAACAGATTGCCACAATACAGCGAGTTGTCTTTGAGTTTCATTTTCTAGTCCTACATACTCTGTCCTCATTACTTTTTCAAGCCCCATACTCAGAAGCGACTTCCTATCAGTTTTTCCATTTGGCAACAATGGAATTGCATCTAACTTCACATAGAGCGATGGAATCATATAGTTTGGTAACAAGTCTTTAGTAAAGATACTAATTTCATCAATATTTAATTCATCTGAAACAACAATATAAGCAATCAGGGCATCTTCCCCATTCCTGTTTTTAACATTGACAACTGCATTGTCTATTTTTTCATGAGTTATCAAAACATTTTCAATCTCTTTCAACTCAATTCTGTAGCCTCTAAGTTTTATTTGATGGTCAACCCGACCAATAAATTCAATATTGCCATCAGCAAACCATCTTCCTAAATCTCCAGTTCGATACATCAATGTATTCGACTCAAAGGGACAATCAATAAACTTCTCCTTTGTCAAAGCTTTCCTATTCCAATAGCCACTCGACAGCCCAGCTCCAGTAATACAGATTTCACCAATCACACCTATGGGTTGCAATTCTAAGTTCTTTGATAAAATATAAAAATTGGTATTTGAAATGGGTTTGCCAATAGGTATAGATTGTGTAATTTTCGTCTCTATTTTAAAACAGCTACTATAAGTTGTGTCTTCAGATGGACCGTATAAATTTCTTACTTCAATTTCATTAATAGGCAGCAACTCCGTTAGAATTGGAGGAATAACTTCACCAGCCATATTTATGGCAACTACATTTTTAAATCTTTCTCCTTTGTCAGTTAACTTCTTTATAACTGACGGAACTGTATTTAGTAAAATACCATCATCTTGATTCAAATATTCAGGAATTTCTAAAGCATTTCGAAGTAACCTAATTGTTTTTCCAGTAATTAATGTAAAAAACATTTCGTAAACTGATAAATCAAAGCAGTGCGATGTTGCAGCATAAACAATTTCAAATGAAGTGTCTTTATACTCCTCTTTTGCCCATTCGATTAATGCTACAGCATTTCCATGATTTATACAAACTCCCTTGGGTTTTCCTGTTGATCCCGATGTATAAATAATATAGGCTAAATCTTTTGGGGTTAAATCAACTTCAAATTTTTCAATTTCTAATTTTTTTGATTTTTTGATATAGTTTTCAATAAACAATTGATCAACAATCAACTTAGAATTACTATCTTCTTTTATAAAATTTATTCTTTCTGGTGGATAATTAACATCTACAGGAACGTAAGCTGCACCTGCTTTTAGTATTGCAATAATTGTAATTAATAACCACTCAGTCCTTTCAATATTTACCGCAATTAAATCAGACTTTTTAACATTATGAAATTTAATTAAATAAGATGCAAATAAATCAGTATTCTCGTCTAACGCTTTATAAGTAAATTCACGATCACCACATATCAATGCAATATTATTTGGTGTACTTTTTACTTGCGCTTTAAAAAGGTTGATTAATGTAGATTTATCTGAGTATTTTTGCGGTTTTCCAGTAAACGCTGTTAAGATTTGTTTTTCCTCTTTTTTCGAAATTAATGGCAAATGACAAACTTCTGAGGATGGGTTTGTTATCGCACCATTAATCAATACCTCAAAATGTTTAATTAGATTGTTGCAGAAAATTGATTCATAAATATCGGTATTATATTCTAGAGTTAAATTCAATCCATTTTCATCTTCAGAAAAATAAAAACTCATATCCATTTGAGAAAAATTATTTTCAAATTTGTAGTCTTCAATTTTCAATACATCAAAACTATAATCTTTCCTTATTTGGTTTTTCATTATCACCATTACATCAAACAATGGCGATCTACTGGTGTCTCTTTTTAATGCCAGCTTTTCTACTATTTCACTAAATGAAACATCTTGATGATTATATGCTTGTAAAAGTCTTTGTTTTAAATTCTTCAATAATTCAACAAAACTGACATCCTTTTCAAACTTTGCAAAAATGGGCAGCGTGTTTATATATGGTCCAATCTGTCCTTCTAAATCTCTGTGCGCACGTCCTGCAATTGGTGTTCCAAGTATTATTTCTCTTTGATTTGTATATCTATAAAACAATGCATTTACTCCTGCCATTAAAGTCATAAATATAGTTACACCTTCTACCTGTGAGAACCTTTTCAGTTTTGACAAAAACTCTACTGAATAGGTATAAGTTACAGAAGCTCCATTATATGTTTTAATCAATGGTCGTTTTTTGAAACTTGGAATATCTAAAACTGGTACTTCACCTTTAAATTGTTTCAACCAATATTCTTCAGACCTTTTATACTTTTCACCACTATTTATATTATCTAATAACCAAACAGCATAGTCTTTAAACTGAATTGGTAACAACGATAATACTACTTTTTGGTCTTTTAGTATACTTACATAATATTCAGTTATTTCAGAAATCAGTAAATCGGTTGACCAACCATCTCCAATAATATGATGCATTGACAGAAAAAAAACAGTTTCACTTTTACTAACTTTTAATGCTGCTGCACGAAGCAATGGAGCAGCTTCTAAATCAAAGGCAATATTGTTTAATTCAAGTAAATATTCTTCAATTCTGATTTTGTTTTCTTTCTCAAAATCTACAGTCTTTATTTCAAAATTTATTTCATCAAAAGGAATAATGTGTTGTTCAATTACTCCATTCATTTCTTTAAAGGAAGTTCTTAATATTTCATGTCTTTCTATTACTTTATTAAAAGCAAATTCAAGTGCATTTATTTTCAATTCACCAATCAACTTAACAGCTGCTGGCATATTGTATGCCAATGATCCTTTTTCAAATTGGCTTAAAATCCAAAAACGTTTTTGCACTGCGCTTACAGGGTAAGAAGTTGATGGTTTTGCTTTAGGAATTTTGTTAAAAACTTCTTGCTTTAAAGTGTTTACTATTCCGTTTATTGTGGGATTCTGAAAAAAGTTTTTATAGGATATATTTTTTCCTAATCGTTGGTAAATTCTATTAATAACTTGGGTAACTTTTAGGCTATGACCTCCCAACTCAAAAAAGTTCTGATGAATGCCTACACGATCTAACTTTAATACTTCTTGCCAAATGATCGACATTTCTTTTTCTTCTGCCGTTTGGGCTAATACTAATTCCTTTTCATCCTCCAACAGTTCTACTCGATTTGCTAGGGCTGAACGATCTATTTTTCCATTAGAGGTCAGCAGAAACTTTGATAAATGCACATATTGACTTGGCAACATATAGGAAGGCAAGTACTCTGATAAATGATTCTTTAAAGCAGAACGCTTTATTGATTCATCACTTTCATAATAGGCTACCAATCTTTTTTGTCCCTCCTCTCCTTTGAGCACAACTGCTGCCTGACGGATTGAACTCGATTGTGTTAACAATCTTTGCTCTATAGATCCCAATTCTATTCGGTAGCCATTCAATTTTATTTGATGATCTTTTCTTCCGATGAAATTTATTGTTCCGTCCGATTGCCAAGCAACCAAATCGCCTGTTTTGTATAATCGACCTGCAGGTTCAAATGGATGCTTGATAAACTTTTCAGATGTCAGCTCTGGTAAGTTTAAGTAGCCTCTTGACAAACCCATTCCGCCAATATGTAATTCGCCTGATACGCCTAGAGGCAATAATTGATTGTTCTCATCCAGCACATAGACTTGCGTATTTTGAATTGGTCGACCTAAATGAACAGGCTTTCCACTCATTTTTCCACTCAAAACATCTACGGTCGCCTCTGTAGGTCCGTAATTATTATACAGTTCGTAACCTTTCTTTGTTAAGTTTGCTTTTATTTTTTCTGATAAACTTTCCCCGCCAGATATGATCGTTTTTAAGCTGGGTATTGGGGGAATATCACCCAATATTTCTGATAAAAAAGATGGAACATAATTCAGTAAACTGATTTTATTTTCTTGGATGTAATTTTGAAGGTGGGGAATGTTCAGTAAATCTTCCTTGCTTTGCAAATGCAAGCATCCACCACTTACTAAGGTACCAAACATATCTTCTACACTGGGATCGAATGTAAACGAGGTTAGTTGAAGCACTTGACTTTCACTATCTAGAGCATAACGATCTACAAACCAAGTTATCAGGTTTTCCACACTACCATGTTCGATCATTACGCCTTTCGGCTTTCCTGTTGTACCAGAGGTGTACATTACATATATCAGGTCGGACGCTTCGATCTCTATTGGCAAGCGCTCTGTTGTATAAGATGCCTTTTCTTGTTCAAACAACGACCATTCTTCAGCATCTATCAAAAGCTTTATGCTACTGTCTTCACTTATATAATTAACGCGTTCTTGTGGAAATGAAATATCAATTGGAACATAGGCACAACCTGACTTTATTACCCCCAGTACCGATAGCAGTTGGGGTATGCCTCGGTCCAAAAATATTCCTACCCTATCTCCTTTTGATAAATTGTATTTTTGCGCAAGATAGTTCGCAAACTGATTACTATATTTTTCTATCTCACTGTAATTCAAATCCGAATTCCCAAACTTTAATCCTATATTATTGGGGCTTAATTTGCTCTGTTCTAATAATAAATCTAGTATTGTCTTTGAGCTTGCTCGTTTTGAATAGGTAGCGTTAAATTCTTCGAGTTGTTGGCGCTTTTCATTTGATGAAAGGTATTCAATTTCTTTGATCGGCACCTGTACATTAGATATTACTTTCTCAAATATTGTTTCTAAATGTTGAAATATTCGCTCTATAAAATATTCTTCATAAATATCTGTATTATAATTCAAGGACAACTCCAATCCCTTTGCTTCAACAAATGAAAAAGTTAAGTCAAACTGTGCAGTTTGTTCTGCTAATTCTAACAACGCTATTTCAATCCCAGCAAATGCATCATTGGCTTCTAGCAATTCTCTTTGGTCCTGATTCAATAAAACCAATACATCAAATAGTGCGGAGCGACTCAAATCTTTTTTAAGATCCAATTTATTTATCAATTCATCAAATGGATATGTTTGATGTTCATAAGCAGCCAGCAATTGAGCTTTTTGTTGCATCAACAAACTTTGAAAACTTGCATTCCCACTAAACTGCATTCGTATTGGTAAGGTATTAAGATATGGACCCATTTGTCCAGATAGATCTGGATGATTTCTACCAGCAACAGGCGTTCCCAATATCAGATCTGACTGATTGGTGTACCTATAAAACAATGCATTTATTCCTGTCATCAAAGTCATAAACAGCGACACACCTTCTGCCTGTGAAAATGCATTTAACTTTGACAAAAACTGTTCTGAATAATTGTATGTTAGAGTTGCTCCATTAAAGGTTTGGACTGATGGCCGTTTTTGATGGCTTGGCAATTCTAAAATTGGAAGTTCATCAGTAAATTGACTTAGCCAATAAGTTTCTGAGTCTTGATATTTTTTTGTCTTTGACTGTTCTAATAGCCAGACAGCATAATCCTTGAATTGAATAGCAAGTCTTTTGCCAAAATCAGGCTTTATGCCTTGTTGTATTTTATTATAAATTTTTGTCACTTCTCTTATCAAAACACCAGTTGACCATTCATCTCCAATTATGTGGTGCATATTTAAGTAGAAAATATACTCCTGCTTTTTTATTTTCAACAAACTGGCTGATAAAAGTGGACCGTTCTCCAAATCAAATCCTTCTATTACAAATTCATCCAACCATTCTGATATTGTGGATTGAGAGTTTATCTGTTCGGAAACATCTATAAAATTGATACTAAAATTTAATGATTCTGTTGGAAGAATCACTTGCCGTACCTCTCCTTTTTCTTCCTTAAATACAGTCCGCAATATTTCGTGACGATCAATTACAGTATTCAAAGCCAGACTCAATGCACTTGCATTTATTTCTCCTTTCATCTTTAGGCAAGCAGGCATATTATATGCTTGACTTGCTTCGGGCATTTGACTCAATAACCAAAATCGTTTTTGGCTGGCACTCAATGGATAGGAAGATTGCTTCAAAGCTTTGGGAATTGCGCTGTATTTGTGGCTCTCTAGTTTCTTGATGATTGCAGCTATTGTGGGTTCTCCAAAAAAGGATTTATAGCTTATCGTTTGATTAAAGCTTTTTTGCATTTTAGTAATGACTTGACCAACCTGCAAACTATGACCTCCCAACTCAAAAAAGTTCTGATGAATGCCTACACGATCTAACTTTA
>JAHDGP010000002.1:48381-53281 GCA_020627525.1 Bacteroidota bacterium | reverse complement strand
TAATATTAATAAGAATGACTTATATGTTTTTTTCATATTCCTGGGGTTTACATTGCGAACAATTAACAAGCAATATAAACTACTATTTTATTGCTACCAAATTAACAATGTCACTAAATTATCAGTATATGATTTTCAAGTAAAATCTCCTTAAATTCTAACTGTTGGCAAGCTCAAACATTTTATCAATATACCGCTCGTGATACTCCCAAAAATCACCCGACTCTATTAAACTATGTATTTCATTTTTACCAGCATATCGAACATCGGATACTTCTTCTCCAACTTGAAACACTTCAATTGGAATATCTTTTTTTAAGTACCAAGTATCTAGAATAAATGTGCCTCTTAGTTTACTACTAAACTTTATCAGTTCGTCCTCATTGTCAACTATGTAGCCAATTTCTTCATTAATTTCTCGAATAACCGCATCACGACTACTTTCTCCTGCCTGAGCTGACCCACCTGTTATCGCCCACTTTCCACTTCCTGAGGTAACGAGTGGAGACCTTTTTTGAATTAAATGCTCCCCTTTGGAATTTATCAACCAAAAATGGATAACCAAATGATACCTGTTTTCAGGTATAGGATTCCCTCTGGTAACAGACTCACCTGTCAATTCATAATTTTCATTGTATAAATCCCATACTTCCATATCACTCTATTTTATAGTAAAATTTTTTCCATCAAATTAATAAATAGTAACCTCTCGCTCTATTTCAATATCAAACTTTTCCAATACAGAATCAATTATTCTATCAGAGAATTCTATTACCATTTCATTTTGAGCATTTCCTGCATTTATCAAAACCAAAGCGTGTTTCTTATAAACACCAACACTTCCAAAATTCTTTCCTTTCCAACCGCATTCTTGAATCAGCCAAGCTGTTGGTATCTTAGTTAACTCAGGATCATCTGTTGGGTAAGAAGGGATGTCTTTAAATACTGTTTTAAGATAATTGTATTTAGCTGTTGGAATAATTGCATTTTTAAAAAAGCTTCCACAATTGCCTATTCGATCTGGATTTGGTAGTTTTCCTGTCCGTATCTCACATATAATATCACTTAAGATTCTAATATTTAACTGGTCCAATTTTTTTTCTTCAATTTTCTTTTTGATTGCACCGTATTCAATATTTAGTTTTGGTTTCTTTGACAATTTAAAGTTTACGGAAGTTATAATATATTGGTTTTTCAATGTTCTTTTAAAAATACTATCTCTATACCCAAATTCACATTCATCAAGATCAAAAAACTCCATTTGACCTGAATGCATATTCATCGCATTTAGAGAAACAAACACATCTTTTAACTCTACCCCATAGGCACCAATATTTTGTATCGGAGCTGCACCAACACTCCCAGGAATAAGAGACAGGTTTTCCAATCCACCCCAGTTTTTATCTATACAATAACGCACTAAATTGTGCCAATTTTCTCCTGCTCCAACATTTATCCAAACAAAATCTTCATTTTCCTTAAATACTTTGATGCCCAATAACTCATTCCTCAAAACCCATCCATCATATTTCGGTCTGAAAATAATATTGCTGCCTCCACCCAATACACAAAACTTAGATAGCTTAGAATTTATCTTGTAAATAAGTTCAGGGATTACATCTACATTATGAACTCTTACGAAATATCTTGCGTAAGCATTCAGCCTAAAAGAATTGAATCGTTTTAGAGGATAATTTTTTAGAATAATCATAGGTTATTACAAATATACTTTTTAAGTACCTAATCACAAATTATCAACACATTTTTGATAAATTCTTCATTTTCCTGATTTACTTGATTGCTTATGTCAAAAGACTTAAAAGAGTGAAAAAGAAATTGCAAATGTCACAATAGTAAAAAAGAGAATACCCACTTTTAGGTTGCTGTTTTTCTGTCCACAATATGGACAAAAGTTGTCCGCATCTGATGGATATTCGTATTTGCAGTTAAGACATTTTCGCTCCTTCAAAACAGGCATTCTTGAATATAAAAAATTATATTATAATCAAGTAGCAATTTCTTATATTTAACTGTTAAATGTGGTTGCTAATTTATCTTAAAAATTGTCCCTCTTTAGGGAATTGATTCACTGGTTTTTGCGTTTAACAATTAGGAAAAACAATACTATGGCAAAAATTAAATACATCAAATACTCTGCACTTGCTTCAATGGGATTTGCAGCGGCTTTTTTAGGAGTTAGTGCTGCAGCTGTACACTTGTATACCAGAAGGTCCCGCCTACCAGTTAAAGAGCTAAAAAAACTCTGTGGCAAAAATCTTGAAAATGTAAAGATTTTGGCAGAAGACGGCATCAAACTTTCTGGTTGGTTTATCAATAACGATTCCGATAAAGTTGTGGTTTTGCTAAGTGGTAGAGGCAATAACAGAAGCCACAATGTTGAAAAAGCCAAGCTCTACCTCGAAAGAGGCTATTCGATTTTAATGCCAGACCTGAGAGCCACTGGAAAAAGTGAAGGCTCCAGAATCACTTTCGGTTGGGAAGAAAAGCGCGATTTTATTGCCTGGTATTACTTTTTACAAGCCAAAGGCTATGATTTTATTGCAGCACATGGACACTCTATGGGAGCAGCAAGCATTTGTTACAGCTTGGAAGAGGTCGACGACTTAAAATTCATCGTTTTAGAATCTTGTTATACTGATATTACCAAAGCAGTCAAGGGCGGATTGAGAACGACCTATATTCCTGAGATTGCGGCACACATAATGTTGCCAATGACCAAAGCATTGGTTAGTTTTGCCGAAGATCAAATGCATCCTGGCGAATATCTTAGATGGACAGATGCTCCTTTGCTTGTTTTAGGTGGAGACTCTGAGGTTATTGTTCCACCAAAAAATACTAAAGAGCTATTTTCTAAAAATAAATCTCGCTTTGCAAAACTGCATTTATTCAATGGGGCTATTCACGAAAACTTTTCGTTGAATTTCACAATTGAATTTAGAGCTGTAGTGAATGACTTTTTAGACAAGGTAGAATTTGCTTATGAATCAGACGAAGTGGTAGAATCAACTGAGAACGTTTCAAGCTTTGCGCTCTAAGACTAAATAAGTTTGCGCTACTGTATTTTTTTCATCAATAACCCCCTCTCTTCGAGAGATTTCTGTCCATTCGGAGCGGTCAATTTTTGGGAAAAACACTTCGCAGTTTTCTACTTCTAAGTCTAATTCGGTGAGGTACAATTTGTCTATTATTTTTTTATCAAATGCCATCTGATAAATTTGTCCTCCACCGATGATAAAGGCTTCCTCTTCGCCATTGAATCTTGCCAGTTCTATTCCTGCTTCGATAGACTGTACAATTATACAACCATTCGCTTTGTAATTGTTTTGTCTGGTTACGATGATATTGGTTCTGCGAGAAAGCTTACCCATCGCCTCATAGTTTTTCCTGCCCGTAATAACGTGATGCCCTCTTGTTGTTTGCATAAAATATCGCATATCGGCAGGGACATTCCAAGGAATGTCATTTCTTCTACCAATACAACCCGACCTGGAAACTGCCGCTATTGCAGATATTATCATAACTCAAAAATTTAAACTGCTATTCCTCCTTTAATGTGTGGATAATATTCGTAGTCACTCAAATCGAAATCTTCATATTTAAACTCAAAAATATTGTTTATAGATGGATTCAATTTCATTTTAGGCAATGGTTTTGGTTCTCTCGACAATTGCAATTTTACCTGCTCAAAATGATTGTTGTAAACGTGTGCATCACCGAAAGTATGCACAAATTCTGCTGGTTCTAAATCACAAACTTGAGCAATCATCATTGTTAATAATGCATAAGAAGCAATGTTGAATGGCACACCTAAAAAACAATCGGCCGAGCGTTGATAAAGTTGACAGCTCAACTTTCCGTCTGCCACATAAAATTGAAACAAACAATGACAGGGGGGCAATGCCATGTTGGGAACATCGGCAGGATTCCAAGCGGAAACGATGTGCCTTCTGCTGTTGGGATTGTTTTTCAGCCTTTCAACCAAGTCTGATATTTGATCAATATGCGCTCCGCTCGCTGTCTCCCAAGACCTCCACTGCTTGCCATAAACAGGTCCTAATTCTCCGTTTTCGTCTGCCCAATCATTCCAAATACGCACACCATTTTCTTGTAGATACTGAACGTTGGTATCTCCTTTTAAAAACCAAAGTAATTCGTAAATAATGGATTTCAAATGCATCTTTTTGGTCGTCACCAAAGGAAATCCTTTTGATAAATCGAATCTCATTTGGTAGCCAAATATGCTGCGGGTTCCGACACCCGTTCGGTCGCCCTTATCGACGCCCGTTTCCATTATTGTTTTTAGTAATTTGTGGTATTGTTTCATATTAAATTATATAATCCGCCTTTGACAATCCCAACCAATCTAGGGCTGAATTGTGCAACAACCATTCTTTTGTAGTATCATCATAAGGCATACTTTCAATTAGTTTTCCTGGATGATGTTCTCCCAATGGAAATGGATAGTCCGACCCCAATGCTATTTTATCTGCACCAATTATATCAATCAAATAATCCATAATTTTTCCATCGTGCACCAAAGAATCAATGTAAAACTTACCTAAATAATCTCTTGGATTTACGTTATTGTCAATGGCACATAAATCAGGGCGCACATTAAAACCGTGCTCTACCCTTGCGACGGTTGCAGGAAAAGAACCACCACCGTGTGCAAATGCAACTTTAAGATTTGGACATTTTTCAAACACGCCACTAAAAATCATAGAGCAAATAGCCAATGAAGTTTCGGCAGGCATTCCCACCAACCACGGCAACCAATAGCGTTCCATTTTCGGTTTGCCCATCATATCCCAGGGATGCACAAATATGGAAGCACCCAATTCTTCCGCCGCTTTAAAAAACGGAAACAAAGCTGGATCTG
>JAHDGP010000002.1:25728-48371 GCA_020627525.1 Bacteroidota bacterium | reverse complement strand
TAAATTCCAATCATTGATGTGTGAGCCTATTTCTACCCCACTCAACTTAAGGTCTTTTACGCACCTTTCCATTTCCTGAATGGCCAAATCGGGATCTTGCATCGGCAAGGTTCCCAAACCAATAAATCGCTTTGGATAGCGTTCGACAATTCCTGCAATGTGATCATTGATAAATTGAGAAACTTGTAAACAGTCTTTTCCTTTTGCCCAGTAATTGAACAAAACTGGAATGGTGGAAAGCACCTGTACACCAACACCTGTATGCCCACAATCTTTCATACGTCTTTCGGGACTCCAACAATTATCTTCTATTTCTCGAAAAAACTTATCGTCTATCATCATCCTTGCGCAACAAGGTTTGTGATGATGTAAACTGATAAATCCGCCATAACCAAAACGGTCTGCCCATTTCGGCATTTTTTCAGGCATAATATGCGTATGTATGTCGATCTTTAGCATCTATTATTTTTTATTTTGTAGCAGTAGCATCCATCAATAAAGCAGGGCTCATTCCAACGCTTGAAAAACCACCATCGTGGTACAAATTCTGCATGGTAACCATTCTCGTTAAATCAGAAAACATCATTATACAATAATCTGCACAAGCTTCGGCAGTGGCATTTCCTAAAGGAGACATTTTATCAGCATAATCAAAAAATTCTTTAAAGCCTTCTACCCCCGAACCAGCAGTTGTATAAGTTGGCGATTGTGAGATCGTATTTACTCTTACGTTATTTTTAGCACCAAAATGATAACCGAAACTTCTGCCAATAGATTCTAATGTTGCCTTTGCATCTGCCATATCTCCATAGTCGGGAAATACCCTTTGCGCCGCAATGTAAGAGAGCGCCAATATAGAGCCCCAATCATTCATCGCATCAGAGTTGTAAGCCACTTGCATAACTCTGTGAAAAGACATTGCCGAAATATCTAAAGTCTTGTGAAGCCAGTCATAATTTAAGTTGGTGTAAGATTTCTTTTTTCTAACATTTGGAGACATACCAATTGAATGTAAAATAAAATCCAGTTTACCACCTAACTTTTCAATGGATTGTTCAAACAAACTGTTTAAGTCATCCATATTTGTGGCATCAGCTGCAATTACAGTTGTACCACAGGTTTCTGCCAACTCGTTTATTTTTCCCATTCTCAAAGCAACAGGTGCATTGGTCAAAGTAAACTCTCCTCCAGCTTCTTTGATTTTAAGCGCTGTTTTCCAAGCAATAGAGTTTTCATCTAATGCACCAAAGATGATGCCTTTTTTTCCTTCAAGTAATTTGTGATTCATCATATTAAATAATTAATCTTACAAATATAAAAAAACCCCTTTGCCTATTCCAGCAAAGGGGTTGACTAATCTACAATTAGTTTTTTATTTTATCTTAAATGCTTTTTTCACTTTAGACACATAATCTAATTTTTCCCAAGTAAACAACTCTACTTCCATTGATTTAGAAGTGCCTGAACCATCAACAAAAGTTTTCTTTACTTTTTTTGCTTCTCTTCCCATATGGCCGTAGGCAGCAGTTTCTGAATACATAGGATTTCTAAGCTTCAATCTTTTTTCGATAGCGTAAGGCGTCATATCAAAAACCTTGTCAACAATAACAGCGATTTCACTGTCTTGCATATCTACTTTTGAAGTACCATAAGTATTTACATAAATACCCATTGGTTTAGCGACTCCAATAGCATAAGAAACCTGAACCAATACTTCTTCACAAACACCAGCAGCAACCAGGTTTTTAGCGATGTGTCTTGTTGCGTACGCAGCAGAACGGTCTACTTTTGAAGGATCTTTTCCAGAAAATGCACCACCACCGTGAGCACCTTTACCACCATACGTATCTACAATGATTTTTCTACCAGTCAAACCAGTATCACCGTGCGGTCCACCGATTACAAACTTTCCAGTTGGGTTAACGTGGTAAGTTATTTTTTTGGTAAATAAATCCTGGATGTGTTTCGGCAATCTTTTCTTTACTTTGCTCACTAAAATATCCTTAACATCATCTTTGATTTTTTTCAACATTTTATTATCGTTGCTGTCAAAATCATCGTGCTGTGTAGAGATAACAATAGAATCGATTCTCAATGGTTTGTTATCATCTGAATATTCAATGGTTACCTGAGATTTGGAATCAGGGCGCAGATAAGTCATTTTTTCACCTTCTTTTCTTATTGCAGCCAACTCTTCTAAAAGCAAATGAGAAAGGTACAATGGTAAAGGCATGTAGTTATCCGTTTCATTGGATGCATAACCAAACATCATCCCTTGGTCTCCCGCTCCTTGTTCTGCTTTCTTTTTCTTATCAACTCCTTGGTTAATGTCAGGGGATTGTTCGTGAATAGATGAAAGTATACCACAAGAGTTTGCCTCAAACATATACTCACTTTTTGTATATCCAATTTTTCTGATTACGTCACGAGCAATTTGCTGAACGTCTAAATATGTTTTCGATTTAACCTCACCTGCCAATACAACCTGACCAGTTGTTACAAGTGTTTCGCAAGCCACTTTTGAATTTTTATCAAAAGCCAAAAAATGATCCACTAAGGCATCTGAAATTTGATCAGCTACTTTATCTGGATGTCCCTCAGAAACAGATTCTGATGTAAAAAAATACGGCATAATATTCTATTTTAAATTTTTCTGTGCAAAATTAAACAATAAAATTACCAATGAAGAATTATACGAATTTTAGCTACTATTTGGAGTATAAAAAATTTGGCAAGATTATTGGAAGTCATCACTTCAGTCCATTTTTTTTCTAGTGAAATGATCTTTTTTACCCGAAAAATTTGGAGAATATAATTATTTTACTTTATCAGGATTCGTTTTGATAAAATCTCCCCAGTTTTTATAGTTTTTCCCACTGATGGCTGGTTTATCGCCTTGTAGGTAGTGACAGACGGCTGTTCCCAATGCATCTGTAGCATCGAAATATTTGGGAAGGGTCTCCATTTTTAAGATTTGTTTGAGCATTGCAGCTACTTGCTCTTTGGAGGCATTGCCATTTCCAGTTATGGAGTTTTTTATTTTTTTTGGTGAATATTCAACAACTGTCAAATTTCTAATCATTCCAACGCTGATCGCTACACCTTGCGCTCTACCAAGTTTGAGCATTGATTGCGCATTTTTTCCGTAAAAAGGTGCTTCAATTGCCATCTCATCAGGGTTATTGACTCGAATCAAGTTATCAACTCTATCTGAGATTACTCTCAATTTTTCATAATGGGTTTCATACTTATGCAATTGAATAACACCCAAGTTTCTGAGGATTGGTTTTTTACTAACCACATCTAAAAATGCGTAGCCGAGTACATTCGTTCCTGGGTCGATGCCCATTATACATTTATTTTTACTCACCATAACATTTTTATTCTACTTTACTTAAACTGTAAAAGCTGAGGCAATCTTATCAGCCAGTGCTTTCATTTCATCCGCTGAAAGTTTCGCTTTTGTACGAAAGTCAATCATTCCTGCTTGATCTAAGGGGACAAGGTGGACATGTGCATGTGGTACTTCTAAACCCAATACAGTCATTCCTATTCGTTCGCAAGGAACCACCTTTTCAATTGCCAATGCCACTTTTTTAGAAAAAGAAAAAAGCCCAGTAAGTGTTTCCTCCTCCAAGTCGAAAATGTAATCAACTTCCTTTTTGGGAATAACCAAGGTATGTCCTGCTTTTACAGGATTTATATCCAAGAAAGCGAAATAATTTTCGCTTTCCGCTATTTTGTATGAAGGAATTTCTCCTGCTACAATTTTTGAAAAAATTGATGCCATTCTTATTTTATCTGGTAATTTCTAATATTTCTAATTCCATTTGTCCGGCAGGAACTTCAACGACAGCAATATCGCCAACTTTCTTACCAAGTAAACTTTTGCCAATCGGTGAATCAATTGAAATTTTTCCCCCTTTGATATCTGCTACATTTGGCGAAACCAATCGGTAAACAAATTCTTTTTTAAACTTTTTATTAAAGACTTTAACTTTAGATCGAATCAATGCTTTAGAGGTATCCATCAAACTTTCATCTAATACACGCGCATTTGCAAGGTCGCCTTCCAATCTTAGAATACGGTCTTCCAGCTTACCCTGTGCTTCTTTAGCAGCATCGTATTCTGCATTTTCAGAAAGGTCTCCTTTATCTCTAGCTTCGGCAATTTGTCTTGCCATATCAGCACGATCTTTGGTTTGCAGGGTGTGTAATTCTTCTTTTAGTCTTTCGAGTTCCTCTGCTGTAAAATATCTTATTTCAGCCATTTTATAAAAATTTATATCATAAACAAAAACCCGCTTCTATCATTAGAAGTGGGTAAAATAATTAAAGAAGCGCTTTCAAATCCTTGAAAACGCTTCTTTAAAACACAATATATAAAATATTAGTTTCTCTTACAAGTCAATTTTTATTCCTAACGAATGAATACCATCATAAATATGCGTTGTTCTGTAAGAATAATCAAGACCAATTTTAGATTCAGACTCTTTACCCAATGGAACTTCAACTGTTAAACCAGCTGCAAATCCATTTAAAGCGGAGTTTGCTATTTGCAAATCATCTAAAGCGCCATCTTCATATTTATAACCTGCACGAAGCATAAACATTTCACGGAAAGCAAATTCCAATCCACCGCCAAGGTAATCATTTCTAAAAGAATTTGACGTAAAATTGGCAGCAAGTGTCAAACGAGTATTGTCACCGAAGTACAAATCATATGCTCCCCCAATGTGAAGCAATGATGGCAACTCGTAACCTTCTGTTCTTTGGCTATAAGTTGTCAACTCATTTACAGGATTGAATGCAGATTGCTCCAAACCATCACCTTTAAATTTCATTGGTGTACCAACATTTCTCAAAGAGATACCAAATTTTATTTGATCGTCGTCTCCTGTAACATATTGGATTCCTGTATCAAAAGCAACACCTGAAGATGTTACATCAGAAATAGAGTGTGTTATTACACGAATCAAAACACCACCGTGAATACTTTCTGAGAAAGATTTTGAGTAAGCAATTCCGATATTTGTGTAAGATGGTCTGTAAGTTCCTCCTGTTCCAAGATCTGGATTAGCAGTTGTCGTTCTGGTGATCTCACCAAAAGACATCGAGCTTACATTTACACCCAACACGCCTGTTTCGCCAACAGCCTGCGCGATACCAAAAGTAGTCAGTGTGATATCACTACCACTTAACCATCTTCCACTGGCTAAAATAACCTGTGTTTTGTTTGTAAATGCAAGACCACCTACATTGAGACGCATTGCTTCCAAACCACGCGTACTTGCTTGGTTTAAGCTGTGCATCCCAGAACTTCTCGCCCATGGGTTTATAAGAAGTTCAGTTGCTCCTGCTTGTCCTACCCTGTCTTTATTACCAGCATAAAGCCCAACAGATACAAGCATAAAAGCAAAAATAAATATATATGTAAAATTCAATTTTTTCATTGACTTTATTTTTGAAGTGTGAAAATTGTTGTTAGAGATCAATAAAAGATTGACTTTGTCAATCTTTTATTGATCAAACAAATTTTTAGAATGTATCCAAATCAACAGGACGGATAACACCAAACCATTTTAATGTTTTTTCCGCTCCAGAAACAGGATCTGCAATATGAATAATATACATACCACTTGCTATTGGAATACCTTTGTGATTTTTCAAATCCCAATCAATAGCGTTTTCGATTGTTCCATCTTTGGTACCGATACCTGTATCCAAACCAGTATTATCAATCTCTAAACGACGAATCATTGTTCCATCTAAAGAGAAAATACTAATCTCTGCTCTGGCAGGAAGATTGGTCAACTTCACTCTGTTATCCAATTTATTATTCTCATAAGAAGAGAATGCATAGTATGGGTTAGGAACAATATTGGCATCAGATAAAACATTTGACTCATCTGTTTCTGGTGCAACACCAGGGGCGTAGTCTCCCATATTGAAACGGTAAACCAAAGGTGCCCCTACTGATTCAGCTGTATAAGGATATTTCACTCTCACTTGCATTCTTACATCTGTAGGAACTACTCCATCTTCAAATGATTTCAAATCAAATCCTGGCGACAATAAAGTTGTAGCCACCCACATTGCTTCATCATATACTGCTTTCTTAACTTTCCTAGCAACAGATGCATTGGCAAGTCCAGCACCACTATCGTAATTAATCAATCTTTCTTGGTAGTCTGCACCTTCATCATATCTACTAGACATAACATAAACATAATGCTCACCACCCATTCTGAATGCTCCTGTAGCACCACCAGTCTGATTAAACCTTGTTGATGTAGGATTCCACATCATGTCAGAACCATTGTTATCTATCAATTCAGAGTTTTCACTAAAGAACATATTTAATCTTTCTCCAGTCTCTACATTTATAGCATATCCAGGGAACCAACCCATACCAAAATCAGTAGCGTTGTAAATCTCCAAATTAGGACCAAATTCTGAATCTAATATTTTGATGTCAAATAAACGCTCAATTGTAAATAATGAAGCTTTTACTGGACCATCATCAGAAAGGTAGTTTTTATTATCTACACTGTTGATGAATGTTTCATAAACAACAAAGTTAGTAGCACTGAAGAAAGAGTTTACTGGTACTTGAATGTCTACTGTTTGTGTAGAAGCATCCTCAATAGTTTTAGTAATTACTTCCAATGTGTCTGTTATATCATCTCTATTTGTATAAACAGAATCAAGAGCAGAAGTAAACTCAATTGTCATTGACAAATAAGAAGTTGACTCACCCGCAATATAATATGTTGCATTTGGATCAGTAATTTCTGTAATTGAAATAGGTTCTGGAGAAGAGCCATCCAAGTTTAAGTTTGGTCTATGTCTCAATGAATTCTTTCTACCACCATTTTCTCCTTGAGGTTTTACATCATCATTTGAATCAGTATATTCTCTAGCCATATCAATAACAGGGCATCTTGTCCAATTGTCTTTGTTGTCTGTAAAGACAATATCAACACTGTGCAAATTACCTAAAGTATTGGTTGGTCTATCTTTGTCAACAGCCAATAAATAACAGTCACTACATCCTGGAGCCATTACATATCTGTCACCAATTACTTCGTCACTGACATTTGTCAAACAATATGGCGCCAAACCTTTTTCAGCAATATTTTCATAGTAAGAATTTTCATCGTAAGGATAATCTGCTGGCAATGTTGTTTCATCACCTGACAAAATCCAGTTAGTACTTGAAGGTGCATCACCATCCGCAATAACAGATAACCATCTACTTTGAACGTTTTCAAAATCAATATTTGAACTTAACAATGCATCTCCTTCAAGAGCTGTTTTAGCTTGTGCAATTCCAACTGTAAACCCTAGTGGTTCTTGGTCTGGTGCTGCTGAATTGGTATTAACCCATCCACCAATAGCTTGCTCACTACCGTTCTTGATACTTGATGTCGATTCATAAACAACACCAGTTGTTAAATCTGTTAATTCCCAAACAGAATTGTTTGTCAACCTCAAACCGCTGTTGATTAATCCAATTTCATCATTAGGGAATACATCTATTACTTCTTCCTCTATATTATCTTCAATAACAATATAATCATCAGCAGCAATAAGTTTCTCGCCACCAGACGGAGTAGTATTTACATAAACAGCCGCAGTAGACTCTCTAAGTTCATTGTTATTAATTGTATCTACAATAGTATATCTGAAAACATCAATACCACTTCCACCAGTTGATAAATATACCAATGTGTTTCCGGCTTGTGTTACAACTCCAGCTCCTGGTTGTGTAAATGATTTTATTGAAGCATTTTTAACTGCATCATTATCTAATACACGAATAATTACCGAACTCTCTTCTGTTTCTGAATTATACTCTGTATTTGCAGAATCATCAAACGCACCTGGATTATCTAGATTTGACGGTTTGTATTCAATTACTACTGAACCAATTTCTTCTTGACATTCCAGGTTGGTTACTGTATAATTGAAGTGGTCATATCCTTTGTTAAAATCTTCAGCAGGAGTATATACAATTGTTCCATCATCTTGCTCTCTTAATTGTCCTCCTTGATCTGTAGTTTCTGGTAAGTCTGTAAAATAAACATTTTTCATTCTCAACTCAAATTCATGATTTTGAATTTTACTTGGATCAATAATTTTAATATTTAATGGTCCACTTCCAGCTTTATAAACTTGGTCTTCAGAAGTACCTGTTGAAAGGATTTCTGTTAGCGTTTCATCTGACAATTCCAATGCTTGGCAACCATTACCATACCCACTTACTTGTGTAATTGATGGGCTGTCACCAAATTCAGAATTTAACACCACTCCATTAGAAGTTTTATGTGGTATTGCCGTATAAACTTTTACATTGTTACGACCAGCTAAATAAGCATTTTTCTGTGCATTTAAATCTGCCAAAGGTGCATCAGGATTAAAAGGTGGATATGCATTGTATGCATATGTAATTGCCGAGAAGTAATATCTATTGTGGTTCACTAAAGATTTATCTCCAGGAGCAAATTGATCACTGTCAATAATAAAAGTGTTTTTAATACCACTATCAGTAGCATCTACCATCAACTTTGGAATAGTAGATTCAATGTTTGGATCTTCAACAAAGTTTACAATTCTGGTAATACCATCTTGAATATCTACTGTAAAAATTTCTCTTGCAACATCTGGATCATCATATTCAGAAGGAGAAACACTTGAATTTTTCAGTTGGAAAATTCTGTATCCTTGGAATTTATAAAGTGAATCTGGTTTATTGATACTGGTCAATACAGGATCTGCTTCAGAATAAGATTCATTAAAATTATTAGAAGATGGTTCGTTGAATATTGAAATAATCAATTGTTGATCTAACTCACGAATACTCATAGAAGGAGCATCTGGACCATCCACCAATTTAAAGTTATTATCAAATAAAGCTTGTGCTTTTTTATCTGCATTTATCAAATCTGAGAAAGTAGCAGAACCACATCCTCCCACGTCTGGAACCCAAACCACACCAACAATTACATCATTTACCACACCTGGCTCTAAACGGAAAGGTCCTGATGATTGTAAGAAACGTCTATCTGCTGGCTCGATTTCTTCTGCACACTCTGACCAACCATTTGGATTAGAAGGATCATCTGGGAACATGTAAGGGAACACATCCGTTCCACCTTTACCATTTCCACCAAAAGTAAATGGCTCTCCATCTTTCCATTGTCCTGCCATATAGCCATAGTAATGTGAAACCGTTTCTGGATTACCAATGATACTAAAATCATTATTGTAAAATAAGAAAGAACTCATGCCTAACTCAACATATTCTGTTTCACCATCTTCATTTATAATTGGCTTTTCTGGACCTTTAAAGAAATCCACCCCTAACATTGGTAATTCATCACCGTAACTACCAGCACCAGTATCTTCCTCTGTACCATTGTAAACAATACCCATACTAGTTGTTGTATCACAACCAACATAATCATTGTCATATTGACCCAAATCTGGATCTACCCATTGAGCAAAGAATGTAGAATCTAAGGCAACAGAAGAATTATTTTCTACTACATACTTGTAGAAAGTCATATTGTTAACCTCATCATTGGTAGCAAAGGCAAAAGCTAGTCCTCTAATTTCAAGACCAATCGCTTCTCCACCAGTTTCTGTATGTGCATTTCCTTTATCATTGAATACCCACCAGATCATTTGATCGGCAAAAACGCCTTCAACATCTGAATCAATAACTGGGTAATCACCATTTAAAGGATTGTATTCATCATCATTATCAGCATCCCAGAAAGGTGCTAAATCTTTATTCAAAGGATAAACGCCGTCAAATTCTGCTGCAGCTGCATCATTGTTTCTTCCAGGCCAAAGCAAAACACTCTGTGGAATATCTTCTTCAGAAATTTCTCCTCCACTAGCTGCATATGCTGCCAAATATTGGTTAATATCAAAACCTGTTACTTGCCAGAAACGATCAAACTCACTACACTGATCAGCATTTGTTTCTCCATTAAAATCAAGTGGACCAGGATAAAAATCGTTACCAGATTGACGATAAGTTTGTGCAGCCACTTTTAGTTGACCCAGTGCGTCAAAACCACCAATCCACAAAGCACCCGCAAAAATCGAGTGTGCTGGCTCAATACCAGAACCAGGCTCTACTTTTGGCACCTCGTACCTTGCGTTGGATAAATCCCACCACATATCACCACCTGTCATCAAGGCGGTTCTTACATTATTTATATTTAACTCTACTAAAGATATTGCAGCCGAACAATCACTTGCTGTCTTTTTGGCATTGTGCGATTTGCCTGCAAATCCAATAATTTCTTTTGCAGAAAGTCCTAGACTACAAATTAAAAGCAGAGCCATTGATATTGTTAAAAATCTATTTTTCATCATAACTATAATTTTTATACAGGTTTTTAGAAAGACAAAGATGCTCCAACTCTTATCGTTCTAGGTAAATTAAAGTTTAGAGGGTTATTCATATAGTAATTGTACTGTAGTAAGTAAGAATCTGCATTTGTTTGTCTTTCTGCATCATCTAGACCTTCTGGTGTCAATAAATAACCATCGTTTTCTCCACTACCAGTTGCTGCATAAACGCTTAATAAGTTTCTGGTATTTAATAAGTTTTGTATTTGTACATATACATTCAAGAATTTGTCAGATTTGCCTGCCTCTTTGTTAGGATTCAATTGGAAATCTTTGTCCACATTCAAGCTCAAACGAGTATTCCACGGTAAACGAGAACCATTGATCTGTCCTTCCAATTCAGCACGTGTTGCAACTCCTGTTAAAGCTGTTGCTGTAGGGTATTCCTGACGAGAGTAAGGGGTTCCAGAATTAGCACTTACAATTAAGTTAGCACCTGCATTTGCAAGAATATTTTTATCACCAATTCTTGGACCGTTGTAGCTACTTCCACTTCCATAACGGTAGTCGATTGTCATGCTAATACCGTGACGAGAATCGAAACTTAATGGACGAACAGATCTAAGATTTGGTTGACCATTAGAAATTTGATTGGCTGCACCGAATGCATTTGAACCTGTACCATCCGCAAATTGTAAAGTATAGTTAGCTAATAATCTGATATTTCCTGTACGACGAAGATCGTAAGCAAACTCAAATCCTTTTACTGTACCGAAATCGAAGTTGTCTAAAGTAGTGTAACTTTCAAGTGGGTAAGCCAATGGAATTTGTCTTACTACAAGCATGTCACGCATTTCACGATAGAAAGCAGAAATAGTCATTGCAGAAGTACGACTCACTTTTTGCTTAAATCCAACTTGGTAAGAGATTGTTTTCTCTGGCTTCAAATTTGGATTGTTGAAAATGGAATTAGAATTTTCTCTAAAGAAATAATAATCCATTGGAGACATACGGTTACTAGACTGTGGTCTTTGTGTTAACACACTGTAGTTGGCAAAGAAAGTAGCTTCATCAGAAATTGGGAATGAGAATGCAACACGTGGCATCACATTTATTTGTGGCTTATAATCTTCAAAAGAAGAATTTAATTTATCCGCAAATTCAGGTTCTTTGATGTCATCTCCTGCATTTGAATCACCTAACGGATCAGATAAATAAGGCTTAATCGTTCCGCCTTCTCTTAGGACATTGGGATCGTTGATTTCTTCTCCAAAAGAGTTATACCAAACATCTCCACTTCTATATCCTGTAATTGCACTAGGTTGAATTTCATCATCTACATACACAACGAAATCGTTTCCGATTGTTTCAGGCAATGATTTTCCTTCTCCCAATAATTCTTGTACTCTTGAATCTCCCGCTTTAACCGTTCCATATAAAGAATAAGGATCTCTTAATACTTTTTGGTTTGCATCGTAACGGTCAACTCTAACACCAATGTTAAAGATCAAATCTTTGAAAGTAAATTTATCTTGAACATAACCAGCCATATAAACTGGTCTAAAAGCTCCTACAGGACGTTGGAAAAACAATGTATCATTTGGATCTTGTTTCCAGAAATCTTCAAATGCTGGCTGATCATTTAATTTATTTCCTAAGTAATCATAACCGTAGTAGTAAGTAAGATTTGCAGTACCAAGACCAAATAAATCATCTGGTGAGAACAAATCTAAACTCAATTGAGATGGATCAGCAGCATCTGTATCTACAAATGGGTTTGCATTGAAATCATTGTATCCAAATCTCTCTCTAAATTGTCTGTCAAAATAAGTTTGAGTTGTACGAGTATAATCAAAAGTAATGGTATCATAAATACTAAATACTGCTTGACCTTTATCAATACCACTTTGATATTGTGTTATAGGAATACGCTCTCCATCAATCAATAAATAAGTATGGTCAAGTGTTTTGTCTCTTTCTAAACCATTATTTGGACTACTAATTAATTGTCTCATTCTGTTCCACAAACCAGCAGTACTAATAGCATGGTATCTGTCAACTCTCTGCTCATATTCAAAACCAAACTCTAATGCGTGCTTATTTCTGTCAGAAGAACCAGGTTTTTTGATATCAACAGAACCATTGAATACCATTCTGTACTGATCATTGTCAGTTTTAGCACTAAATCCAGATCCTATACCTGGAACCAGATTGATACTATATGAATACAAGTTTGAAATACCACGAGAACCGTTGATCAAACCAAGGTTTGCAGCAATCAACTCAGGTGTTTGATACAAAGCAGTATTGTCTCCTGCCAATTCAAAGTATTGCTCGTTGTGAGCTTTTGCAATTGGATTTAAATCACCTGGAGTATAATCTACAACAGTATTTGAAAATCCTTCAAACTGGTATCCTGTTAACTGTGCACCATAATCTAAGTCATTACCGAACTCATCAACTAATTCAAGCGGACCATTTGAATAAGCTCTTTCTCTTTGTTGAACAAATGATCCAACATGACCAAAATCAAAGTATCTATCTTGGTGAAGAGGATCTTCTCTCAAATATTTTGTTTTTGTATAATCTAATTGAACAGAATAGAACGCATTCGAGAATAACGATGCTGATTTTTCATCTTCATCACCTACAGCTTTATTGTTAGTAAAACGTTGTGTAAATCTTACAAAACCACGGTAAGTATTTCTGGTAACATCTGGAAAACGATCCAAAGTAAACATTTCATAACGTCTCCATCCCAATCCTGTTGCTCTCAAACCACCAGTAGTAAAGTTGTAGGAACCACCAAACGTAAAGTTTAGATTGGTTACTGGTTGGAAGTCTAATTTTATATTACCATTTATTGAATTTTTAGCAACACCTTCGTGTGCTCTTAATTCTTCTACATCGTCTTGTGTAATAAAATCAGCAGCTTTTGCAAAACCTTGACCATTAGGATTATTAATCAAAGGTTTGTCAATAATTCTTTGTATTGCTTCATCTGTTACTCTAGGAATATCGAAATGCGATGGACGATCATCTTTTTCATACAAGTATTCCCCTGCAATGAAGAATCCAAGCAATGCTCTTTCGTCTTTCTCGCCTTTATTTTTCTTTAAAATAGGACCCGAAACAGAACCTGTGAATAGATTGTAATTGTAAGGATCTGTAAATTGAGAACTTAAGACCTCTACTCCTCCAGCAAATTGCGAGGAAGGTCCTCTGGTTGTAATACTGATGATACCACCAGTAGCATCCCCATATTTTGCAGGAACCCCACCTGTAATTACAGATAGTTGCTCAATAGCTTGCTGCGGTACAGCAGTACTACCACGAACTTTGATACCATCAATATAATAGTCGGTACCTTCGGCACGAGAACCTTTAATATTTAATGAAGAACCCTCATCACTTTGGTAAACACCTGCCGTGGTAGAGGCAATACTGTTTACATTACGAGTAGGAAGGTTGTCAATCTCTTCTTTTGTTACGGTATTACCAGTTGACGTTTCATCTGCCTCCATCAAAGGAACCTTATACTCAATAACGACGATTTCATTAAGTAATTCAGATTCTGCAAGAAGATCAATATCAAGGAAAGTGATCTTATCTGTTGTAACAACAACATCCTTTGTTAAAGACTCACGATATCCTACATATTTAACAGAAACATCGTACTTCCCTGGAGGAACAGGCTTAATGGAATAAAATCCGTCAAAATCGGTTTGTGCCCCAATCAACGAACCGTTGACTGTAACGGTTACCGTTGCAAACGGTAAACCCTCTCCAAGATCTGGATCTGTCACCTTTCCCTGGATAGCTCCACCAGACTGTGCAAAAAGTCCGACGCAGAGGAAAAAGCTACAAATGGTTAGTAAAATTTTTTTCATAAACTAATGATTGTGTATGTATAAATAATTTTTTATTAAATTCATGTTAAATTGCATGCGAACAAATATATGGAAAAATTGAATTGCAAGGAACTTTTTGCAAAGGTCGCTGCGTTATTTATGACGTTAGATTGACAGATTTCCGTTTTTAGCTATTTTCTGTGACAATATATTAGCCAACTTAAAATATGAATCGGTTGTCAAACCCGCAGTATGAGGCGTCAGAATTAAATTATCATTAGCCTTATAATATTTCAATAATTCCTTTTCTTGTTCATTTTTTTCTTCAAAAAAAGGTTCAAATTCAAAGACATCTAATGCCGCTCCCACTATCTTTCCAGATGTCAATAATTTTAAAAGTTGAAGTGTGTTCACAATTGGTCCCCTAGAACTGTTCACAAAATATATTTTTTTGTGAAAATTATTAAGAAACTCCTCATTAATAATTTGATGAGTTTCAATATTTAATGGGAGATGGACACTTACGATGTCCGATTCCGCAAAAATATCATCTAACTTTGATTCTAATACAAATTCATCGCCAAAATTACATTTATACTTGTCATAAGCTAAAATTTTACAATTAAATCCTGACAATTTCTCTGCTAAAGCACTTCCTGTGTTGCCAAATCCTATAATTCCTACTGTTTGAGCGCCTAATTCAATTCCACGATTGTCTTTTCTCACCCAGTATCCTCTTTCCAATTCTCTGCTGGATTTATGAATGTTTTTCAATAATGAAATCAGACATCCAACCACATGCTCTGCCACCGAATCTTTGTTTCCCTCGGGAGAATTAATACATTCTATGTTTTTTGATGATGCATAGGTGGTATCAATCAGCTCCATTCCCGATCCTACCCTAGCTACAAATTGAAGTTTTTTTCCTAAATCAATTAATGTTTTATCAACTTTAATTTTGCTTCTAACAACTAGCCCATAATATTGATCAATAATTTTTTCTAAATCAGATTGTGTAATTCCAACTTTTCTTTCACAATCATAACCAATTTTATTCAATTGATCGAATAATATATCATGACATTTTTCAACAATTAAAACTTTCTTTTTCATAATGATGCGAAATAAATACAAATTGGTTGCAACAAGGGATAAATCGTGACAATAGAATGACCTATTAACAATTTCATGACCAAAACTCCACCAATTCGCTGTAAATAAATCATTTTTCCAAAAAAGAATTTTATTAACTAAATAGATTATTTGAAATCAATATATAGCTTTCTAATGAAATATTATCTGGGCGTAAATCTTTTAATCCTTCTGGCAGTTTTTCCCAATCAACTTCCACTTCTTTCAATGCATTGCTCAATTTTTTTCTTCTTTGGCTAAATGCGGTTTTTACTACCTTTCTCAATATCTTATAATCGACTTTATCATCATAATCATATCTTCTTTCTAGCCGTATTACTCCCGAAACCACTTTTGGTGGAGGATCAAATGAATGTGCTGGCACATCAAACAAATATTCTGTTTTGAAAAAAGCTTGCGCCAAAACACTCAATATGCCATAAGATTTGTTTCCGTGGCTGGCACATATCCGTTGAGCGACCTCTTTTTGAAACATTCCAACCATTTGATGGATGCGGTCTCTATTTTCAATGGTAATGAATAATATTTGGGAAGATATATTATACGGGAAATTACCCACCAGACTGAATTTTTCAAAAGGTAGGTCTGCTATATTGACTTTCATGAAGTCTTTGTGAATAATCTTGTGCTCTAAAGAGGGAAATTTACGTGTCAATATTTCAGGTAATCTATCATCCAGTTCGATTAACACTAGATCAATATGCTCTCTTTCCACAAGAAATTGAGTCAATACACCAGTTCCAGGACCTAATTCAATCACTTTATTGTTGAATGGCGCCTCCATATTTACTGCGTTCGCAGTATCCTGTGCAACACTCAAATCTATCAAAAAATGCTGTCCAAGTGATTTTTTCTTTCTCATAAATTTGAATTTAAGCTAACATCAACCGCAATATATACTATTTCTTAGCATCTATGCACTATCTTTGCAGCCTTAAAATAACTACTACACAGATGAATCGATCAACCTTAAAGAGGACAAAGAAAATCAATGATAACATTTCTAGCCTCATTCTCCTTGATAAAAAAAGTAATTTTAGCAAAACTCCTCTATCAAAAAAGGAAATTGATTATGTCAAAAGCAAAATAAAGAAAGAACAGTTCGAAATATCTTTAAATCAGCCTGATAAATCTATTTTGATTATTCAAGTTGAAACCAGTGAGCAATTGTCAGAAAATCGTGAGAATTTTAGAATTGCTGGTGCTAGAGCTGCTGGTTTTGCCAATGCCAACAAATTGACTGATATAGCAATATTAAATTTCTCTTCAACGGAGTCTGCCGATCTTTTGGCAGCTGAAGGAATGGCACTTACCAATTATCAATTTTTGAAATATAAAAAAGATAAGGAAACAAACAGTTTAAAAAATATTCACTTATCATTTGAAGCTACTGATAAAAAAGCAGTAGATGATTTGCAAAATGTAATTGATGGGGTTTACTATGCCAGAACTTTGGTAAACGAACCACTTAATTTTTTAACAGCCGTTCAATTTAGTAAAGAGATTACGAAACTCGGAAAAAAAGCGGGTTGTAAGGTTACTGTATTTGACAAAAAGAAAATTCAAAAAGAAAATTTTGCAGGGCTATTGGCAGTAAATCTTGGAAGTCCAGATCCGCCAACATTTAGCATAATGGAATGGAAGCCTAAAAATGCAAAAAATAAAAAGCCAATAGTATTGGTTGGAAAAGGCATCGTTTTTGATACCGGTGGATTGAGTTTAAAACCTACCTCCAACTCAATGGATATTATGAAATGTGATATGGCAGGTGGTGCGGCTGTTGTGGGTGCTATGTATGCTTTGGCTTCTAACAAACTACCTTTACATGTAATTGCATTGATTCCTGCTACAGATAATCGTCCTGGTCAAAATGCTTATGTCCCTGGTGATATTATAAAGATGAGGGATGGTTTGAGCGTGGAAGTTCTAAATACTGATGCTGAAGGGAGAATGGTACTTGCTGATGCTTTGAGCTATGCAAAAAATTACGATCCTGAATTGGTAATAGATTTTGCTACGCTTACAGGCGCTTCTATGCGTTCTGTTGGTCCTCACGGAACCGCTATGATGAGTAAAGCAGACAGAAAAACAACAGACTTATTGATTGAAAGTGGCTACAATACTTACGAAAGATTGATAGAGTTTCCTCTTTGGAAAGAGTATGGCAATATGATTAAATCAGATATTGCAGACATTAAAAATGTCGGTGGTGCTTTATCTGGAGGAATTACTGCTGGAAAATTTTTAGAGAATTTCACTTCCTATCCGTGGATGCATTTAGACATTGCTCCAACTGGTTGGTATTTCAGCAATGATGCATATCGCTTAAAGAATGGTTCAGGTGTTGGTGTGCGTTTATTGTTTGATTTCTTATCGAAAATTGCAGAAAAATAAAAGCATTTGATGGTAGAATCTTTATTTTCTACTTGGTACTTAATCCCACTAACCATTCTTGCAGGTTTCATTGCGGGAATTATCAACACCTTAGCAGGTAGTGGTTCGGTGGTTACTTTGGCGATGTTGAGTTTGTTGGGTTTGCCCTCTACCTTGGCAAATGGGACCAATAGAATTGGTGTTTTGTTTCAAAGTTTTGTTGGCTTTACCACTTACAAAAAAAAGGCAGTTATAGATTTAACCAATCGTAAATCAATGGTGGTTTCTTGCGTTCTGGGCTCTATTGTTGGTTCGCAAATTGCTGTTGAAATAGATGAATTTTACCTCAATCTCTTTCTGGCTATTACAATGGTATTTCTTTTGGGAGCTATTTTGTTTAATTCAAAAAAGTGGTTAGTAGATCATTCTAATGGACAAAAAAAAATGTCTAAGTTAATCGGTTTGCCTCTCTTTTTTTTAATAGGTATTTATGGTGGATTTTTACAGGCAGGTGTAGGAATCCTTTTATTGTCTAGCTTAATTTTAGGACAAGGAATGAACTTAAAAGAAGCCAATGGTATCAAATTATTAATTGTCCTTCTTTACACCGTTCCTTCTTTGTTTATATTTTTTATGAATGATCAACTGATTTGGATGATCGGATTGTTCCTCGCAATTGGACAAGTAGTTGGTGCATATATTGCTGCAAGCTTTGCCACTCAATTTCCCAATGCCAATTTTTACATACACAAATTACTAATTGGTATTTTAATCCTTTCAATCTTTCGGTTTGGATCATTGGCTTATGGAGCGATGTGAGTTTATCCAACTATCATAATTAATCTCTACCTTTAAACTCATGAAAACCTGTTACATTTTATTCATCCTTTTGTTGCTTCCTCTAGTTCAAGTGTTTTCTCAAACCGCTACACAGGAACTAAAAAAAGAAGTTCATTTTTCGGAGCACAAATGGCTTCCTTTTTATGGTCTAAAAAAAAGTGGCAATACCGCTATTTTTCAGGGAAACAAAAAGAAAAAAAATTACTTTGAAGGCTGGTATTTTAAAATGGTTGCAGAAGATGGAAAATCTATTATCAGTGTTATTCCAGGCATTGCCTTATCGAAAACAGGAGAACAACAACATGCTTTTATCCAAATCATTAATGGATTGACGGCGGAAACAAGTTACCATTCTTTTCCGATAGAAGACTTTGCATTTTCCAGAAAAGAGTTTGCTGTTAAAATTGGCGAAAATTATTTTTCCAAAGAAAAAGTTATCCTCAACATCGAGGACGACAGTACTCAAATTGTTGGTGAAGTATCCATGACTAATCTCACCAATTATTCAGATCGAAAAATTGCAAAAAGAAAAATTATGGGCTGGTACCGAAAAGTGCCTTTTATGGAATGTTACCATGGCGTTGTCAGTTTAACCCACGACCTGCAAGGACAACTGACAATAGACAACAAAGTCCACACATTTGACCAAGGCAAAGGATACATCGAAAAAGATTGGGGATCAAGTATGCCTTCTTCTTGGATTTGGATACAGAGCAATCACTTTGAAAAATCCAACAGCTCTTTTATGCTCTCTATCGCCAATGTTCCTTTTTTGGGAAAGTCATTTAATGGTTTCTTAGGCTTCTTTTATTATGAAGATAAAGTTTACAGATTTGCCACTTACCGTCATTCTAAATTAACCTTGGAAGTGGTAGATTCAAATACCGTTAAAATAGAAATCAAAAACCGCAAAGAGCTAATCAAAATTGAAGCTAAGCGAAACAGTATGGGAATGCTCCAAGCACCAATTGAAGGCAACATGGATCGGAGGATTCCAGAGAGCATTGATGCGCAAATAAAAATTACACTTTACGATAAAAAAGGCAAACTTCTTTATTCGGACCAATCAAATATTACAGGACTTGAGTTAGTCGCTGACTTCTGGGCTTTAGCGGGAAAATTAAAATAGACTATGAAGGCTAATTTTTTATGGGAAGATAAGAGTCTTTCAAATTCACTTTGCTGTAATTAAATATAAGTAAGTGGTAAGATCAAATTAACTTGCACAAATAAATTTTACAAAATTTTTATTTTCAATAACTTGAATTATGTTTTGACGACTTTTAAATTGGTCTTATCACTTACTTAAAAATGAGTACTTCCATTATTATTTAACCTGCGTTAAATCCTTTTAACTAGTACTCATTTAACTTTGTGATTTTTAAAACCTGTTGGGATTAATAAAAAGACTTCTTTTTGGAGTACAAAGTTCAAATCCCAATTTAATCTAAATCAACATTCACAAAGTTATGAAGTATATTTTTGCATTTATCTTTTTATGCACATTCTCCTTAGCGGGTTTTGCCCAACAAAAAATCAATACAAACAATATTGAAATAGTAAGAGATGAGTATGGCGTTCCTCATATTTTTACAGAAACAAATGTGGAAGCTGTTTATGGCTTAGCTTGGGCGCAATGCGAAGACAATTTCAATATGATCCAAGACAATCTTTCACTAATAAAAGGATTAGCTGGTCGAGTATTGGGTAAGGATGCGGCAGCGGTAGATTTCATTACAGAGATTTTTCAGTTCAATGAGTTCGTTGAAGAAAAATACTCCAGAGATATTGATTCTGAAATGGAGCAGTTTTTATTTGCCTACACTTCAGCACTGAATCGTTATGCTGAGTTGAACCCCAAAGAGGTCAAGCATAAAAAAATTTTCCCAATAAACGGAAAAGAAATATTGGCTTTATATTTATTGAACTTTCAACTGACAAATTCTACAGCTGCTGAACTCGGCAAGTTTCTTGTTGATGAATTTGATTATAAAAGTATGAGTGGTGTTACGAGCGGCTCCAATGCCATGGCTTATTCTCCAAATATTACAGCAGATGGTAAAGCTTACCTTGTTGGAAACCCTCATCAACCTGTTAATACAATTGGTAACTTTTGGGAAGTGAGCGTTCATAGCAAAGAAGGTTACGAAATGTATGGAGTTACTTTTGCTGCGGGTGGTCTATTTCCTGTTATTGGAACCAACCGAAATCTGGGATGGAGCCATACGATGAACTATCAAAACAGTGCAGACATCTATGAGCTGGAAATGCATCCAACAAAAAAACACCATTATAAATATGATGGAGAATGGATACCGCTAGAAAAAAGGAAAGCAAAGCTTAAAGTTAAAATTGGTCCATTGGTCATTCCAGTAAGTAAAAAGTATTTCATCAGCAAATATGGTCCTACCTTAAAAAAAGAGTCTGGCTACTATTCTTACAAGAGTTTTGTATTGCACAATTTAAAGGCACCTGAACAATGGTTTAGAATGGGGCTTGCAAAAAACAAAGCTGAATTTATGGAGGCACTTGCCATTCAAGGGCTTACCAACCAGACCATTACTTACGCAGATAAGGATATGAATATATTTCACCTAAGCAACTTTACCCACCCTTACAGAGACGATCAATACGACTGGACTGCCGTCACTAAAGGCAATACAAGCA
Source organism: Bacteroidota bacterium (assembly GCA_020627525.1). Taxonomy (GTDB): domain Bacteria; phylum Bacteroidota; class Bacteroidia; order Chitinophagales; family UBA2359; genus JAHDGP01. The sequence continues at coordinate 27,120 of JAHDGP010000002.1, read as the reverse complement.
TTCTTCCAGGAAACACCTCTAAAAACAATTGGTCCTTTGATAAAAAATACCCAATAAATGCACTCCCACAAGTTGCCAACCCAAAATGTGGCTATGTGTTCAACACCAACAATACGCCCTATAACATGACAGGTAAAGGCGAAAGCCCTAAACCAGAAGATTTCCCTATGCACTTTGGCATTTTACATTCTAATAATGTGCGTTCAAAAACTTTTGAAAAACTCATTTCAAAAAAAGACAAAGTTACTTTTGAGGAGGTTCGTAAAATTAGGGAAAGTGTTGTGGTAGATAAGAATGACATGTCTTTTAGAAACTGTTTGAATTGTGGAGATATTCCGAAAATAATAGCTGCCCATCCAGAACTAAAAGATGTGGGAAAAGTATTGGATAAATGGAATGGTTCATTTGACGTTAAAAACAAACAAGCTACACTTTTTCAAATTACTGCTATTCATTTAATAGAATATATTATGGAAAATTTTGGAAATGAAGAGAAGGACATCCCAGAAGATGTGATCATTAGCTCATTACAAAAAGCAAGTAAATATTTGATGAAACACTATGGCAGTTTGGAAGTCGAATTGGGCACCGTACAAAAAGCAAAACGGTTTGATGTTTCTTTGCCCATGTATGGCGGAGGCAACACGCTTGCAGCTACCTCATTTCATTTTGGAAAAAATGGTCAGATAGAATTGGACTCTGGTGATAGTTATATTATTTATGCAAAATATGGAGAGGAGGGCTTAGAAGAATTACAAACGATAAATGCATTTGGAAACAGCATGAAAAAAGACAACCCGCACAGCACAAGCCAGACGGAAATGTATGTAAATATGCAAACTAAAAAGGTGGAATTAGATTTGGAAAAATTGAAGGAGAATGGGAAAGTTTACCACCCTAAATAAATGCAGCATCTTTCTACTCCACAATATTTTATACAAATCTTTCTTATTCAAAAGCTCTTGAGCTGGCAAACAAGAGAAATCAGTTAGACTAAAAATGTCATTATCCTTAAGACAAGAATGTTTTAATTAATTCAGAGGTATCAATTTTAATAAATCATTCTTGATAGTCAATCCAGTTAGTATCGTCTGATGATTTGGTAAAATTGTTCGACACTATTAACTAAATATTTGTCTATAACTCAATTAAAGTTAGAATGTTTTCATTATAATGTATGTATAATACTTTTGTCGCACCATTGGCATAAATATAACTTAATAGTAGTAACCCAAAACAAGGTGCATTTCATCTGTGCTTTTAATACCTCCTACTACATCCTCATTAGTTGGATTGTAATATTTGGCTACTGTTCTAATTTTTTCGTCAGGTTGGATGACTAAAGGAGGATCAAAATATGCGACTTCATGGTGATCCCAATTAATTATATAT
>JAHDGP010000002.1:0-25718 GCA_020627525.1 Bacteroidota bacterium | reverse complement strand
CAAAATATCTTACTTCAGGATGCTCCCAATCTGTATTGTTATATATCTGAACCTGAGAGCCATCACTCTTAACATGGTATATGTCGAAAGTAGTACCAAGCCTATGGGTATGTGAAACCAAATTAATAATGTGGGCTGTCTCATCACTAACAGTATACTCTTCATCTATAACATATTCACTTAAAGCAGGCACAGTAAAATAGAACCCAAATGAGGCAGTTTCACCTATAAAAATCGGTTTAGCTAAATGCTCTATTGTTGATTCGTCTTCTACAGTGTGGATGTTTAAAAATACTTGTCCAGTTATTTCTTCTCCAGTATAATTAGCATAATGAGAATTTATATCAATACCAATATTGGGTTCAATTTTTAAAGCAACGCCTTCGGGAAAAGTTAATACATCATTGGGCAACTGCGTTGTTGTCATCAAATCGTTATTTGCAATAGGACCAAACAAATCACCGAATTGATCAATTTCTCTTATTAAATTTTCTTCAGGTTGGTTGTTTATATTTTTAGGTAGATAGGTAAGCAAATGATGCGAGTACGGACGCGTAAACATTTCCACTTTGTTAACTAGCACTGTTTCTGTATTGGGCAGTTTTTTATAAATAAATATCTCTCTTTCACTTTGTGGTTGAATAGGAAATGGACCCGAAGTAATTTGAAAGCCTTGATTTGGTGGTGCAGGAAATGTAAAGTCATCAATGATTTCTACACAATCAGAAGTTTCATTGTTTAAGATGTCCGTATCTACAACATGTTCTGTTTCAGGAGCACCTGCTTCAATCCAAGCAATAATAAAATCTATTTCACCTCTTGTCAGGGCAGGTCGACTTAAAGGCATCGCATAACCATAGTCGTGATGATTAGGTGTTTGCTCACCAAAACAATTTATTTTAGTAACCAAAAAGCTTTTGTCAACCTCCTTAGGTTTCACTAACTTAAATCCTCGATCATTCGCCAACGGGCTCCCTATCACATCAGCATTTATCAAGCTTTCATACGATACATCGCTTGACAAATTCAATGTTCCATTTGAGGAAGTCGCAGATAAATGACACCCTGATGTAGCACAAGATTGATCGAATGTTAATCTTTGAATAATTTCAAAGCTGGAACTTGAGGTACTGATTATGCTCTGTAAATCATCTGATAATGAATGCTCTGTATCTGGATTTTCTAGCATTTGATCATCGTCGTCCTTACAGGATTGTAGACATATTATAGTTACCAATATCAAAACCAAAACTGTAAAAACTGAACTCCTTGTCATAGTCTAAAATTTAATACATTATTGAATAAAACAAACCCAAAGTTAGAATAGCAAAACAGAAAAAAATTTAACCTGCGTTAATTAATTTCTTAACTTTAAGGATTAATCAATGATTTTTTAGTTTTGAAACTGCAACATCCAATTTAAAATAGTGGTTTAATGTTATTATCATTTAAAAATACCACTTACAAGTTAAGTTTGACAGTAATATCCCAACTAAAAAAATGATAAAGAATTCATAAAACACAAAGCATCATTTATGAAAATACACCTTGTAATATTACTGTTATTTTTGACTCTAGTAGCTTGTAAAAATGATGATGATTATGATCCTGTTGAGGAAATCGAAGAGAAGATTTGTTTGAATGAGACAACTATTCAAGAATCGAATGAATCTTGTGAATCCGCATTAATAAATCAGAATTGCGAAGTTATCCATCTAGGTTCTAAATCCCTTTCAGAGAATATCAAATCAGACTTTGTTGATTTTTGTAATGTTGAAGGTTCAGAGTTAACCTTTACAAATTCAAACGGAAGAACAATTGTCGGAACTGTTGAGCATCGAGCGTTCATTACAAATGCCTCTATGATTGTGTCAGGATACAATACTCCAGATTGCATAAGCCATTGTATTGAGAGTGAAAGAGCTTCAATGGTTATAAGTTCAAGTAGATTTTCACTTAGACTAGAGGTTAACCCCTGGCTAAAATTTGGAATAGATAGTACAAATGTTAGCGAACAACTTGTATCTGGATTTAATATTTGGTCAATACTGGGAAGTACTAGACAAATAATATTTCAGTTAGATGTTGAAAACTACTTTGACGAACCAATTGCACCTGACACAACTTATGCAAGGTATCATAACAACATAACTCTTAATGATACAAACTATACAGAACTCTACAGCAATGAAAACAACAATATTAATGGATTGATACGAAAAGAAAAAGTATACTTTCATCCTAAAAATGGTTTAATCGCTGTTAGAGATTCGTTAGGAAGTTTATGGACCAAGAATTAAATTTAAGCAAGAATAAATGCATAGACACCGTTTTTTTGTTTGGATAAATAAATTATATTTAAGTAAAGCGAAAAGAATAACTTAGACCAATTTATCATTATTTTTTTCTGATTTCCTACGTTAAAAAAGTAAACCGTAGCCCTGCTATGCTTGACTTTTTTGCCTTGTAAATCAAAAAAATCTAATAATACATTTTGGTCCAACTTATTTTTTTCACTTTACTAACACAAAACACCTAATAATAATTATATGAAAATATTGGTCATTGGCGGCACTGGAACGATAGGTAAACGGATTGTAGAACACTTTTCAAAAAATCATCAAGTCATTTCAGCTGGCAGAAGTTCAGAAGATTATAAAATAGACATTGCAGATACAAAATCCATCAAAAGGCTTTTCAAAAAAATAAAAAAGTCGGGCAAAGTAGATGCTATTATTTGTGCTGCTGGCGAAGCCAAATGGGCGCCACTCAAAGACCTTTCAGAAACCGATTTTCACATTGGTCTACGCAGCAAACTGATGGGGCAGGTCAACATTGTACGCTATGGACACAAATGCCTTAAACGCAAAGGATCAATAACCTTAACTACTGGTATACTCGCAGATGATCCTGTTTACCAAACGACCAGTGCCGCTATGGTAAATGGCGGCATTCATAGTTTTGTAAAAGCGGCGGCTATTGAAATGAGAAAGAAAATAAGGGTCAATGTTGTTTCGTCGGGTGTTGTTATGGATGCCTATCACAAATACGAAAGTTACTTCCCTGGTCATCCTCCCATCCCTATGGATAAAATGGTATTGGGTTATCAAAGAAGTGTTTGCGGAAGGGTGACAGGTGAAATTATCAGAATATATTCGTAAAAAAATAAAAAATGTAAATGGAAAATATTCTAGTCATAGGTGGCGGATTAATGGGTACTTCTGCAACGTGGAAACTGGTTGAGCGAGGTGCAAAAGTTACGCTGATCGAAAAACAAGCAGAAAATTATACCAATGGTTCTAGCTATGGAACTGCTCGCATTTCTCGAAGTTTAGGACCTAAGAAAGATATATTTTCTTATGTACACAATAAGACTGTAAAAGAAATCATCAAACTAATAGCATTTCTAAATACAGAAAATCCAAAGCAAAAACATTCCATTGAAGAGATTTATTCGACTGCACCTGTCTCCTATCTTTTTTCAAAAAATGACTACGCTGAGATTGATAAATTTAAATTTAAAAAACAAAAAAACGACTATCGAAAAGCATCGCCCAATTCTGCTTTCAGAAAATTTGGAATGACCATTCCAGAAAATACTTTGTTGGTTCGGGAGATGAGACAATTCTCAGGCACCATAAATCCTACAGAGTTGATAAAAAAACTTCGCTTGGGAATAAAACAAAAAGGTGGACAAATTAAATACAACCAAGAAGTCATTAGCCTTGAAAAAAAAGAGGATTATTTTGAGGTGGAAATTTTAAACACAAAGACTAAAAAAACACGAAAACTGAAAGCCCAAAAAGTAGTCGTTGCAGCAGGAGCTTATACCGTATCAATCCTCAATCAGTTTGCGCCATATTTCAATAAAGTCATTACACCAAAAAAAGTGGTGCAGTCGTTTTTAAAAATCACTGACACCCGATTTGAACAACTAACTGAAGAAGAACAAAAAGCTATACTAAATGCACAACCCTTCTTTTCTCAAATAGGCAAACAGTATTTTTCTATGATTGAGAAATTGGAAAAAGACAGCTCTCCTATTTTCAAAGCGGGTGGACATCAAATGCGTAGGAATATTCGCAACTTAGACAAAGTCTGGACAGATGCCCCTAGAAAAAAAGAATTGAAATGGATTAAAAAGCAGTTTAGGAAATATTTTGAAATGTTGGAAATCTATTTAACGAAAAAAGAAATTGAAGTAGTAGAAAGTTACAATTGTGTGTATACTGAAACCCGTTCAAAAATACCATTGGTCACCAATATTTTTAATAAATACGGCTCACTCGACACCAACATTGTTGTTATTGGTGGAATGTCTGGCATAGGGGCTAAAGGCTGTTTAGCTTATGGATCAATCGGGGCGGACTTATTACTTGGCAAAAAAGGAAAGTCGAAAAAAATGTACCGAAAAGCAGTGAAGGCATTTGGAAATCCATCAGTGAATTTATATACAAAGGGTGTAAAACGAGGCAGGTTGTTTTGAGTTGAATAAAATACAATTTGCACGATATGGACAAATCAATTATTTGCTTTGAAGGAGCTAGTGGAATTGGCAAGACAACAATGAGCAATTTGCTTTCAGAAAATTTCAATAGTATTTCTCTAAAAAAGCCGTTGATGGTTTGAAAGTATTTGAACAAATTGAACATTGGATTAAAGATAAATGAAAGAAACAAAAGTATTTCAAGATAAACAAAATAGAGAAAGTAAGGAATGGCATTTACTTCAAGAATATATTGATGAAATAGCCCAAAACAATTCTGAAATATTCAACCCTGGAAAAGATATAGGATCGGAATTTTTCAAAAAAATTACCGTTCTACCAAGCTCTATAAAAAAATTGACAAAAGTAAAGTCAATGATTCTTTATGGTAGTAGCCTCGAAAGGATACCACCAGAAATTGAATTTATGGAATCCCTTGAAGAATTTACTCCTTACACGTCGTACAGGTTAAGATGGTTTCCATTTGAAATATTGAAATGCAAAAAATTAAGAAGTAGTACCATAAGTACAAGAGCTTTATTCGGAAATTACAAAAACAGAAAACCATTTCCAGATCTTAATAATCAAAGAGTTACTTATATTGAAAGCAAAATAAAATGCGGTATTTGCGATAAAATTGAAGCCAATGATTTATTTGAACAATATTGGATAACACTTAAAGTGGCAACTGATACAGTGCCTTTATTAATAAGTGTTTGCTCAGAAAATTGTTTTAAACAAATTCCCAAATTAGTCAGTCAAGCAAATTATATTGAATATCCACACAAAGGAGGATTAAATTAAGATCAATCTCAAAAGAGTTTTAGAAAAAACAAACCCTCTAAACCTCCATCTCAGGAATATCTCCTTCAACCACCAACTTACCCGCTGTTTTTTCTTGGATTTCTTCGATGGAAACGCCTGGTGCTCTCTCCAATAAATGAAATGCTCCGTCTTTGATTTCCAATACAGCTAAATCAGTTACGATTTTCTTGATGCAATTCAAGCCTGTTATTGGCAATTTGCATTTTTCCAATAATTTTGACTCTCCTCTTTTATTGGTGTGCGTCATCGCTACGATTATGTTTTCAGTTCCTGCAACCAAATCCATCGCTCCGCCCATTCCTTTTACCATCTTACCTGGTATTTTCCAATTGGCAATGTCTCCATTTTCCGAAACTTCCATCGCTCCTAAAACGGTCAAATCGACATGTCCTCCACGGATCATTGTAAAACTGGTTGCTGAATCAAAAAAGCTGCTTCCTGGCAAGGTCGTTACCGTCTGCTTTCCTGCGTTGATTAAATCTGCATCTACTTCTGCTTCGGTCGGAAAGGGTCCCATTCCCAACAACCCGTTCTCTGAATGTAAAACTATATTTATATCTTCTGGAACGTAATTCGATACCAATGTCGGTATCCCAATCCCTAAATTGACGTAAAAACCGTCTTGTAGCTCTTTTGAGATTCTTTTTGCAATGCCGTGTTTGTCTAAAGCCATTTTATTGTTTAATTTACAGTGTTAAATACTGACACCTAAAATTACAACATTCTTATGAAATACTTGATATATATTCTTTTTGCTTCTTTTTGTTTCCTTGGAACGAGCGCAATAAGCGTTGCACAGACTGAAAAACTAGGCGACGAAGAAATAAAGATGTTTAAACAACATCAAATTTATCTGGAAAAACCTGCTATTTCAATTCAGGAGTTGAAATACGAAAAGGACGGCACCAAAATAAAAGGCAGTTTGTCGCAAGATAGGAGCCGCATTATTATGGACTCTTATGACCACAAGGGTCGGGTCAGCTTTACGGTCAACTATGCTGATGGCACGTTTGAGACCTTATCCGTCGGTTCCTGCTTTATAGATCCAGTCATCCCGTTATGATAATGGCATCCCTTCGGGATTTTGCAGCATAGCATCCCTTCGGGATTTTGGGCACATTTGCGATGTGCTTTTCTTGCCAGCTTACCTCTTCGAGGTAAACTAATCATTGGGTGTCCAATCGTTCTGGATTTTCCAGTCTTTGAACCAAATTTTGCTTTTTTGCGATGGATTGTATGCAAATAAAGATAATTCTTTGTTTGCTGCATTTAGTTTTTCATAAGGTATATGATTGATTACTGTACCTATTTGTTCCTCTCCAGCTTTTGCTCTTAAAAAAAGAACCCAGCCTGTTGGATTTTTGTAATAGTGAAATGCTAATTTTACTTCTTCGCAACAATCTATACTAAAACGATTACTTGCAGTTATTTTTTCTGCTGTTAATGGATTTAATTCACCATCTGAAACTGTAAGCTCGCCATTCCCATTTAGTCCAAGCAATAACTGTTCGTCTGGTTCAGCATTTTTTTCTCCTAGTTGAAATCCAAAAATACAATCATCTGCTAGTTCGTTGAAATTTGCTGGTATTGTAACGGATGTTGTTATGTAACCGTCTTTTTTATGTTCGCTGGGAATCAACTCTGAATACAATAATGCCTTTTCTTTTTGATCTGACGTATTGTTGAAGACCAGCTTATCGTTCTCTTTTTGCCAAAATTCTTTTTTTATTTTGTGAAATTCTGAATCTAAATTCCAATTTGAATCTGCAATTTTAACAAGCTCAATTGGTGGGCTTGGTAAAGTCGCAAATCTAGCAAAGCCAAACATTATAAACAATGAAATCATTGCTACAATACCGATGAATATATACTTCAAATTTTTCATTTATAAAAATATTTGTGAGCAAAAAGTATGATAATCAAAACGTTTTTGCTGACTCTATTAGTATGCTGGATTCTAATACCCAACAACTATTTTATCAAAATTTCCCTGCTCTAAATCCGATCTTTTTATTCCAATTCTAATGGAATAAGTCCAAACATCTTCATCAAAAAAACCCCAATCATTGTAGGGAGATAAACAAAATAACATCTCATACTGATCCGCAGCTTTTAAAACTTCTTCATTAATTTCTTGTTTACCTGTTAAAATATCTGGAAAATCTGTAAGTCCCGTCCAAGTAATATCAGGATTTCCTGGACCACCATCTTTTACTCCTAAAAAGTAATTGCCAAAAAAATGCTGTTCTTCCAATGCCTCTTTTAAGTTATTGAATTCTTTTAAATCCTCATTATTTTTCATCGAAACAGGAATCAATACATCATTGTCATACATCGTATTCAAACCATAATATTCAGTTAATTTTAGCTTACGGTTTACTCCAGCCATATTCTTTAATTCTACAGTATCAAGTTCGCTACTTAAATCAAAACATTTAACTTTAAAACCACTAAATTCACCTTCATTCCTGTTTTCAAAAGCTATAAAAACGTAGATCATTTTATTCTCAAAAACACCATATCTATCAAAGGAAATATCACCTAAATTTAGTTGAAAAAGCATTGTATACTCTTCAATTATTTCTCGTTCTAATTTAAAACCATTAGGTATACTTGGATGCCCTCCTACTTTTGAGTCATGTAGTTTCGGTATTTCATCTTTCAAAATATTAATTCCAAAACCTTGTCGTATTTGTCTATTGATTATTTTGTTATTGTAATTTATTTTCATTGTCTCATTTAACTAGTATAAAAAAACTCCACTCAACAACTGTTGAGCGGAGCTAAAATAAAGCATATTATTCGTAAAATGTCTCCCAAAGACTATTTTACAAAATTTGTAAAAAACAAATTATTCAAGAATTCTAATCATTTCCACAATCACTACAGTCAATAATTTCATTTACCTCAATTCCACTGCAAGGAGCCGCAGTATCCCAATATTGACAGCTTACTGAATCTGTAATGATAACTGTGTAGTTACCTGTACTTGATGGTGAGAAATATGGATGTCCAATATTGGTTCCTACTAAGTCTCCATCCAAATACCAATCAAAAGTCCAGTTACTACCTGGAGCCAATGGCACTGGCAAACCAGAACAATCAGCACCTACTTCTGCAACGTAAATAGAGTTACTCTCACAAGCTCTTGCCAAACAAACACAACCTGCATAAACTGGCGTGGTACAATCTCCACAATCAGAGCAAGCTGCTGTAGTTAGTGTCAATACTGAACAACCTAAAGGATCAGTATAATTTGCTGTAAAATCTGCATTCAATTCATCACCATCAGCTGAACAAACTAATATTTGACTATCACAAACAGTTACACCATCTTCTGCTAACAAGTCTACCTGACGATCTCCACAATTCGCTGCACTTACATCTACTGCTGCTAAGTTTGGATAAAGTGTTACACTAAATGTATCTGGTTTACACGTTGTATCATCTACAAAGCTAATGACTGAACCATCGGCTGCCACTTCATTTATTGCTGTCACGGCTGAGAATTGGAAAGTTATAGGATCACAAGTTTGATTTGCTGGATAACTTATATTTAAATCTGTACAAGCACTTCCTCCAAAAGTTACGGTCTCAAATAAAGAACCCAAGAAACCTGGTGGATTTGCACCAGTTGGATCGATTTGATAAATATCTATTGAAACAATGGTTAAAGTTCCGTCAGCATTTATTACTTCAGGGTTTACATTACAAACAGCTTGAGGACTTGTTACCAAAACAGTTGTATCACTGTCTGAACAAACTTCGGCATCAGTAAAATCCACTACACCTGAACAAGTCGGTGGAATGGGACAATCAGTACATGGTGCAGAATCCAATGTTAGTATTGAGCAACCCAAAGGATCAGCAAAATTGTTTGTAAAATCTGCACTCAACACATCGCCATCATTGTTACAAGACAATATTCGACTATCACAAAAGGTTCCATCTTCAGATAACAAATTTACTTGACGAATATCACAATTTAACTCGCTTATATCTACTGCTGCTAAGTTTGGATAAAGTGTTACATTAAAGGTATCTGATTTACATTCTGGGTCATCTATAAAACTTATAACTGAACCATCCGCCGCAACTTCATTTATGGCTGTTACAGCCGAGAGTTGATAAGTTATTGGTTCGCAAGTTTGATTGGCTGGATAAGACACAGCCAAATCTGTACAAGCACTTGTTCCAAATGTTGCTGATTCAAATATTGATCCTAAAAATCCTGGTGGATTGGCTCCTGTTGGATCGATTTGATAAATATCCAATGAAACAATGGTTAGCGTACCATCTGCATTTATCACTTCTGGATTTACATTACAAACAACTTGTGGACTCGTTACCAAAACAGTTGTGTCACTATCTGAACAAGCTTCTGCATCGGCAAATTCTACCACGCCATTACAAGCAACTGGAACAACTGGTTCATAAGGAAAATCTTGATTTACAATATCATCACCATCATTTACTGTAACACTAGCAATTGGATTTGTTGGTGTTGTTTGAGGACAAGGAGGCAATGTTGTTTCAACTACCACAATATCATAGTTATCACAAGGAATTTGATCAAACAAATAGGTACCAGTAGCATCGGTTGTAACAGTAGTGACAAGGTTACCTGCTGCATCATATAGTTCGACCGTTATTGGTGTTGTAGGAATGTCTCCTCCTGTTCCGTCGCAATCATCATCCACTGTAATTGCACCAGATATTGAACCAAAACAATCTACACAAGTTGAACAAGCTGGAATTGGTTCGGTTGCATTAACAGCAGATACAAATGCACAATCTGCTGGAGCATTGGCGAAATCTGCTGGATTCAAATAATTTACCGAGTAAGTAAATTCCCCTGCTGTTTCTGGACAATCATCTATAGGTGCTGTTGTAACTGAAGATTGGATATCTAAATCACACTCTCCAGTACTGATCACTTCTGGTAAAGTTGCTGCACCTGGGCAATTGTCTATTGCTGGAGAAACTTCATAAGCAAATTTATCAATAGTAGGATAAAGTGTTGTTTGGAATGGTCCTAAATTAAATACTATTGGTGAAAAATCATTACACAAAACATTTACAAAGAAATCTTCAGTAACTGGATCACAGTTTACATTTACAATATTGTTTGGATTAAAATTAATACAATATTCAAGTGATGTTCCATCACCAGTTAGAGCTTGAGAAAAGAATGTTCCAGTGTTCACAGAAACCTCTATAAAAGTTCCAACAGCATTGGCTTCATCACCTGGCTGGAACTCCAAACAAACTTCCACAGTTCCATCTTCACAAACATCAGTTTCAAAAGAAGAAACCAAAGGCTCTTGTGGACAAGAGCAATCTGTACAACCTGGTTGAAGAGCCAGAACAGAGGTAGTAAAGCCTGGACAAGTAAACTGACTTAAATCTATTTCAATAAAATTATCATCCCAATAACCAATTACTAATTCTACCTCTCCTTCTGTTGGAGGACATCCGTCAACAGGATCAGTAACAGTAATTATCTCAGATACAAATGCAAAACATTGACTACTATTTATTGTATTTATGAATGGTGCAAAACCACAACCTCCAGATATAATTTCAAACTGCCAGTTGTTTGGATCTGGAGCAATTGAAACTGGTTCAGACAATACATTTGCTATTGAATTGTCAGTAGAACAGAACACTTCAATTGGCACTTCAAAATCAGCAAAGGAACAAGTAGTATTTTCTAATTCAAGATCAAAACAAATTTGTGATTCACCAGCTACAGCACTCACTCCATTAATTTCTACTTGTCCATCTGTTGTAAAAGGTTCTGCAAAGTCTGCACAAAACTCTGTAATATCTCCAGCGCAATAAATGCCTGGCTCAGAAACAACAGCTTGAAGCAACTCCGGACAACAATTTCCACATGCTGTAATTGGTTCTTGACCACTTAACTCAGTTGCATCAAAACAAGCTGGTGCGTCTGTTAAATCTAAGCCAGTATCTATCATCCAATCAACAAATCCATCAGTACCAATAGGGCAAGAAACAGGATCAGGATTGGTTACATTTGTTATTAAATCACCACAGAAATTTGCTGTAATAATTGGCTCTTGACCACATTCAACAGCAGGTTCAATGGTTGGTATAAATTGATCTAAAGAAGGATAAACTGTAATTGATCCCAATGGAATTGGAGTTCCTATTAAACCAAAAGTAGCAGGACATCTCAATTCAAGTACATAATCATAAACAGTACTTTCACATGCATTTTGAGTAAATAAGAAAATATCTAATTGAATTGTATTTCCGTCACCTGGGTTTAAAAAACCAAATGCTGGTGTATTTCCAAATTGATCGTTTATGATGACAAACAAGCCATCTGGATCAGGGATATCACCTGTTATTGTAGCCGTAAATGATAGTTGATCATTTGTACAGCCAGAAGTTGGTAAAACATCATTTGTTGATACCGTTGGTCCTTCGCCAACACAGTTGCAATCTGGATCTAGAACATCATTTGAAGTACAAGGATTTCCATCATCGCAAGGATCACCTGGCGTTCCTGCACAAGCAAATACTGTTTCTGTTCCTGAAACTGGTTCAACAAAACAGTCTACTGGATAATCAAATCCAAAGTCTACCGACCAATCTACAGTTTCATCAGCACCGCCACATCCAGGGCTTGGAATATCTACAGGGTCAAGCACCAAGGTACCGCACAAAGGTGCTATAATTTCTAACTCTTGAACGCAAGCAACGCTTGGTGTAATTTGTGGGAAGAAATTAAATGGACTTGGATAAACGGTGTAGCTGCCAATTGAACCCGATGCTAAAAGTGTACCATCTGCATTACAAAATATGTTGTAAGTTAAATCTTGTAATTCTGGTAAACAGGTATTGTTAAAAGGAAATAAATCTACTGTAAAAACTGTAGGATCTCCTGGGAAATGGTTTATAAAGCCAACACCGAATCCTCCACTTTCAATAGAAATAAAATAGTCACCGAAATCAGCGCCTTGCCCTGTCAAATCCAAATCAATTTGAAATGGTTGGTCTGGACAAACCTCTGAAACCAATGGACCAAAGTTTGCCATTAAATCCAAACAAGTTCCATTACAAAAAGCTCCATCACAAGGACAATTAATAAGACAAGGAGCGATGGCAACTGAGCCCGATAATTGATCAGTGAAACAAGTTGGTGCATTTGTCACATCAAAATCTGGTGTTACCACCCAATCAATTGAGCCTGCAACTGGTGCATCACAATCATCAACCGGTAAAATCAAATCTGTCGTTAAAGTTCCTGTACAAAAATTGTTTAGTTCAACAATTGGCAAATCACCACAAGCCTGACCAGGTGTTACATTTGGAGTAAAGTTAAACGGATTAGGAAAAACTTCAACTGTCCCCAATATTTCAGGACCATATATTAATGAAAAATCAAAATTGCATCTTGCCTCTAAAAGTATTTCAAAACTATTAGCATTACATGGATCATTTAAAAATGGAAACAAATCAATTGTAACCGGGAAAGCTGTATTTTGATCCACAAATATTGAACTGAATAAATTAAAAGCAGCATCTCTAACAATAATTTCAATTGGATCAGCAGGTAAAGTACCTGTTACATTTATATCAATACTGATTGGTTCAAACTCACAAACGCTTTGTGGTAAAGTACCAACAAATTCCACAACCGGAGGATCAGGCACTGTACAAAGACAATCTATAATAGTACCTGGACCCAGACAAGGCAAGTCGCAAGGCTCTCCGTCAAGCGAAGGACAAGCTGGAAGAAAAAATTCTCCTTCTAATTGTAAAACATCAAAACATGCTGGGGCATCTGTTATATCAAACCCAACATCTACCGTCCACGGTATAAACTGATCTTGTCCATTTGGTCCACATTCTGGACTTGGAATAGGATCGGGATCTGTTACAACTGTTCCACAAGGTGCAGGTAAAATTTGAAGTGGAGAACATGGTTCTGTAAATCCTTCTTCTGGAAAAAATAGTGAAACATCAGGGTAGACTGTTATGTTTCCGATAATATCAGAAAGCAAAACGGTACCATCAACATTACAAATGATATTGTATGTCAACTCATAATCTGTAGGTGTACAGTCTTGGTTGTTAAAAAACATTTCTACTTCAAATGTTGTAGGATCTCCTGCATTGTGAAAGCCGAAGCCTACAAAACTATTATTTGCATTTATTTCTATAAGATATTCTCCAAAGTCAGCTCCTAATCCTGATACCGTAAACTCAATTACCTCACCTGCAAATGCACAGGTCGGCTCTAATAATGCATTTACGTTAACTGTTAAATCAAGGCAACTGCCACCGCATTGTGTTCCATCACAAGGGCAGCCATCCAAACAAGGAGCTATAGGTGTAGATCCCATTAAGCCATCTGTAAAACAAGCTGGTGCATTTGTTATATCAAATGGTGGCACCAATGTCCAATCAATTGAGCCTGCAACTGGTGCATCACATTCATCGACTGGTAATGTAATATTTGTTGTTACATCTCCTCCACAAAAATCGTTTGGAGTCACCACTGGTAAATCTCCACAAGCTTGACCTGGAATTATCAAAGGTTCAAAGTTTTGTAGATCAGGGAAAATGGTAATTGTTCCTAAAATTTCAGGACCAGTTATTAAAGAAAAATCGAAGGTACAACGTGCTTCTAAAAATAAATCGTATTCGCTTACATTACAAGGATCATCCGAAAAAGGAAACAACTCCAAAGTAACGGGCAATGTCGTGTTTTGATCAACTAAAACTGAAGTAAACAAATTAAAGTTTGCATCTCTTATAACAACTTCAATTGGATCTGTTCCTAAAGTGCCAATTACATTTATATCTAAATTGATTGGTTCGTCTGCACAAGCACCAAATGGTAAATCACCAACCAATTCTACCGTTGGAGAATTGGTCACGGTGCATTCACAATCCACTATGGTTCCCATTCCCAAACAAGGTAACTCACAAGGTTCACCTTCACCTAAAAAACATGCTGGTATAAAAAATTCTCCTTGTAATTGTGAAACATCAAAACAAGCTGGGGCATCTGTAACATCAAAACCTACATCTGTTGTCCAGGGTATGAATTGATCTTGCGCATCTATCCCACACTCAGGAGCTGGAATTGGATCTGGGTCAGTAGTGACTGTGCCACAAGGAGCGGGAAGAATTTGCAAAGGAGCACATGGCTCTGTAAAACCTTCTTCTGGAAAGAACTGCCCAATATTTGGATAGACGGTTATATTGCCTATTATATCAGTGATTATAGTACTGCCATCATCCCCACAAATAACATTGTAAGACAACTCTACATCTGTAGGAATACAAGATGTATTGTCTAAAAAGGCAGATACTTCAAAAGTTGTTGGATCTCCTGTATTGTGAAAATACACACCAATAAAATCATTATTACCGAATATTTCTATAATATAGTTTCCAAAATCAGCTCCCGTACCTTCTACTGTTATGTCTATCAATGTTTCTTCAAAACTACATGCTGGCTCTAGTGGACCATTAATTATTACTGTTAAATCCAGGCAAGTATTTCCACAAAGTACACCGTCACAAGTACAACCATCTGCACAAGGCGCTATTGGTGTAGGACCTGAAGGCAATACAAAACAAGCTGGGGCATCTGTTATATCAAAAAGTGGATCAATTGTCCATTCGATAGAACCTGGTGCTTGAACATCACAATCATTATCTGGTGGTGTCTCAACGCCAATTAGAATATCGCCACAAGGGCCTCCAAAAATTTCTGGCGCACCACCGCATAAAAACGGAGGTTCAATGGAAGGTTGGAAACTGTTTAACTCTGGGTAAATTGAAATAATACCCAAACTGTAATTATTGAAATCACCATTCGCACATTCATAGTTTATGAAAAATTCCGCATCCAGTGGCTCACAATCTGGGTTGAATGTAAACAACTCAAAGCAAACTTCATTTGATACTGGATCTGCAGAAATTTCAAAACCAAAATCTCCATTAAAATTTTCTATAAATGCGCTACCAGGTGTTAGACCTGCAATGTCTCCATCAAAAGAAATACATAATTCAGAGGGTCCTCCATCACTGCTACAAATGGCTGGGACAATTTCATCAAATACAGGAAGAGGACAACAAGGCTGATTAAAATCACAAGAACCATCATCACAAGTAGCATCTGGATCAAAGTTGCAAGCTGTAGCATCTGTACAACCAAGAGGATCGGTTGAACATGAAACCAGTAGATCATCTTGATAAGTGGTTTCACAAAAAGTTCCTAAAAATGCTTCAAAGGAATAGCTTAATGATCCTGGTTTTTGTTCATCACAGGCTCCCGCAGCACCAGCGACTCCTTCAATTGGTCCTTGACAGATTGTCCCTGTCTCAGTAACCAAGGTTGCTGAACCGTTTTCATCAACTCCACATCCTGGTGGCACTATTTCGACAAGTAAGTTTGGATATATTTGAACGGTTCCCAAAAAAACATCTTGCTCTAATAGTATTCCTGTCTCGCAAAAAACATTGGCAAAATAATCAACAGTAACTGGTGTACATTGATCAATTGGGTTAACTGGAATAGTGATAAATCCAAAAAAACCATCTCCATCTCCTGATCCTGTAGAACCATCTGAACCTGAAGCTTCGATAAAATAAAAAGATCCATCAGGGTCTTGATTAACGAATTCAAATTCAAAAAAGACTTCTCCGCCTGCACATATTTCAGGCTCAAAAATAGTTACGTTAATTCCATCGTAATTGGGACAATCTGCTTGCTGAGCAGATAAATTAAAACAACATAATATGCTGTATAGAAATACAGCAATTGTAAAGGAAGTTTTCATTCTTATTTTGGTTTGTTAAAAATTTCATTTAAAATATTTCGAGATTGTAAAATCCCAATATATTCACACATTAAAATAAAAGTATATTTATGTACTTGGATAAAGTACTTAGAGCATGTTGGTACTTAATATTTACACTTCAAAAGTTTTAGCTATCTTTCTATTCTCAACCTGCACTTAATGCTTATAATTTGTAAAATTAACAACAAAAATTCAAAACAAAGGATACAAAAACTTCATATTGTACATACCAAATTGAAATAAAATTTATATAAGATATTATTTATCAATGACTTACATTAATAATAATTCAAAAAAAGTACCAATACACATTAAGTGATATCTAAAATAAATAAGGTCGTCTCAAAAATGACGATTGTTTATGCATTGGTATTTAGGTAGGAGATAACTATTTTTTACTATTCTTTCTATTCAATTTTTTTTGTGCTTTTTTTGACAGCTTTGGTGCGGCTGTGGCAGGTTCTGGTTCATTTTCTTCTTTTAACAATAATAATTCCATATCCGAACTTCTGAAGGTTACCAATACCCAAATAAGTACTGCAACAATCATACTTACACCAAAAAATATAAGTACGGTATTCAGTTTGGTAACCAACCATTTGCCATTGGGACCAAGATTGCCAACTTCTAACCACAAATGCCTGTTTATTTCAGTAACATAACGAATCCAAAAACGAAAAGCAGTAAATAGATTTATAGCCACAAGACCAAATAATAGAGAAAGAAGCCTTCGAACAAGTGGGATGGGTGTTGCAAGAATTAATGAGGCTACCAAAATCATTGGAAGCATTCCGAAACGCCAAGTATTGATCACAAACTCAGCATGATTGACGTCAACGCTAGCAGCTCCTGATTTTCTACCCATTTCCATGGCATATTCTACCTGCTCTTTATTCAGTATTTTTACCATCACATTGTCATCATAAGATTTGAATGGATGTTTAAAAATTTCAGGACCAGATTTTGGGGCTTTTACAAATTCTGTTTTCCCTCTTTCACCATAATTTTTATAAAATACACTGCCAACTGATTTAAATGTTTCATTGTATGCCTTGTCCATTTTGGTGACTGGAATAATCACATTTAGTAAAACATAAATAACAAAAAAGCTTACAATAAATAAGATTAGTTTTTTAGTATTAAGCATTGCTCGCTTTTTTAGAATTTTTATTAATTCTGTTAATCCATAATGCCCAGGTTATAATAGACAAAAAGATAAACACAATTTGCCAAAAGTTTTGATGGAAGAACTCAAAGTATTCAGGCATATAGTATCCAGATAACCACAAATGAATTATCCTAACAAGATTCATAAAAAATAAGAATGACACCCCCATAATGATGCCTTTTATTTTGTAGCCTCTAGGTGCAGTATAAGCAGTAACACCTGAAACAAAAAGAGCCATCGCTTCGATACCATCACAACCTGTTTTTACATTTACAGTGATTTTTTCTGAAGCAACACTCGTTCCTTCCGCCAGCGTATTATATCCAAAAAGGTTTAAGAAAATGCTTGCTATTTTGGCATCCAACGTGGTTACATTTTTCACAATCACATCATGGAACCATTGAGTTGCCCAAATGGCATAAAAAATACCCATAAACAATGCAAACAGAATTACGAAACGCAAGACGGGCGAACGATCATTCCAAAACCCAGCTATACCTCCGCCACTTTTTTTAGGTGGTTCATTTCCGCCTCCAACACCAGCAGCGTTTCCACCACTACCCTCTATGTTATTGTCAACATCCTCTGAATTTCCATCTGAGATTGAACTATCCTTGTCAATGTCATCTAATTCATTAGAAATCTCACTTTTTAGGTCTTTTTCAGAATTCTCTATCTCATTGGAAACATCATTTTTTAAATCACTAAACTCCTCTTTCGGATTTTCAACGATTTTCTTTTTGTTCTTTTTGTTTTTCTTTTTAGACATAGCCTATTTTGGTTGGTAGCGTAAGTATACTTGTAGACACTAATTTCGTAAAAAATGCGGAAAAAATCCAATTCAGATAACATATTTAATTTATTACAAAAATGTATGCAATGAATGCTACTGAAACACAATTTGATATGTAAAAATAAATGTATACTGTTTCACGAAAAAACCCTCGATCAGCTTCGCTGATCGAGGGTTTTATATATCATAATATTTTACCTGTAGGCAAAATATTAGTTTTCATTACGTTTTTCTAATAAGTACAGTAAGTGTGATAGGTAAGCGAATACAGGACCCGCAATAGCTACACCAATGATATCTGACATAAAGATTGCGCCATAAATAGCGAAACAACCTGTGAAACCAGCTAATGCTAGTAATCCTGTCATCATCAAAGCTTTTCTGTATATTCTGTTATCAAATGGAAGAGCGAACATTTTGCTTCCGAAATTGAATGTTTTGTTTGTTCCAGCCAATCCAGTGCTTGTAGCAGCGATTGCAATAGAACCATAAGACATTAATAACAAAGCAAGTGTAATTAATCCCCACTCAGATAATGTTGGAATATCTGTTGTTTCTGGTGAACAAGCAGCAGATTCATTTGTAGCTTCACCAGCATCAATACAAGCAGCAGATGCATCACCAGCAGCTGAAGCTGTTTCAATAGAACATTCTTGGTAGCCAGTATTAGCACATGTTACAGTACCATTTGCCAAATCAACCGTCAATTCTACCCAACCATTGTGCGTTTCTCCACCTGAAGTAAACTGTACTGCTAATAGATCAGCAGCAACTACTGAACCACTAATATTAGTTGTAGATGTTACAGCAGATCCTAATCCAAAAGGTCCAGAGAGCGTACTTGCAAAACCTGCAGAGGTAGCTGATGGATCAATTGCCGGCGGCAAATACAGACCATAAGTTGGATAAGAGTTTGTTAAACAAGTGACATCTGGAAAATCAACTACTGCAGTTGCAGGCGGCTGAATGTATTGTATACTTTGCGCAGCTGCAATATTAAAGAAGTATGCAAACAAGTTGTAATCTGATCCAATAGCAGCATAATCTGGTCCTGTTACACCTGACGCAGAATCAATTGCCGCACAAACACCCAGGTTAGAAGCACCTGCTGTTAAACCTACTACATTGTTGCTTAAAGCTCCAGTTGCATATGCATAAACACCAGAACCGCTAATGAAAGTAAAGTAGTATTGGAAAGTATTAATTGCGTTTACCTGATACAAAATAGGTGCCGTAGCAGCAACTGTTGTATAAGAACCTAAACCAGCAGATCCCTGGAAGAAACTTCCGCCTCCAAATCCACCACCATATTGACCTGGTATTGCAACTGGCTGGCAGCCGTAATAAGAAAAGTTAGGACCTATATAAGTAGAAGCTGTAAGCGTTCCTATTTGAGTACTGAAAAGGTTTAAATTACTTGCTCCTGGAACAGTAGCAGTACCAGATGTTGAACCTGAAAATGGTACCACATTAATATTTACATCAGTGGTTCCATCGCCATCAATATCAACAGCAAGAGTTGGATTGGCAGCATCTGCAACACCGCATTGTCCCTGAGCATCACCATCTACCATCAAAAAGGCAGCACCTAGCGCAGAGTAAGACAATAATTTAGATTTTAAATTATCGCTTTTTATATCTGAAATATATTTTTTTATTTTCATAATTCTGATTTAAATTTTAGTTTCTGATTAATTGTTAGCAGCCTGTTTCATTAGTCTTCTAATTTTTTGTCTGCGTTGTTCAGCTGTTAATTGAACAGCAGGCTTTGTAATAGGGGTAACATTAACAGAAGTTGCTCTCTGAACTTTTCCACCAGGAATATTTGGAGCTTGTAAATTTTGTTTTACCAATTTTTGATCTGCACGAACCTGAGGATTAGGTACTTGATTGTGCTGAGCTTGTCTAATAGTAAGTTCTTGTGCTGTTAAAACTCTATTATTTACATTGGCATTCGGAGCTGCAGCATTAGCCAAAACATTTTTTGACCCGTCTACTGGTGCAAAAGTCTGACTTTTTTGCTGTGCAACAACATTAACTGTAGCGAAAACAGTCAATGCTAGCATTATAAATTTAATTTTTTTCATAGAATATAATTTTGATATTTCTGAATCACTAAATAAGCCGCTTTTCATAATTTGTTTAGTTACAATAATGATTAGCAATCATATTGTCGGCTAAAATACGGAAAATTTTAATTTTTTTGATTTTTTCACATAAAAAATAAATTATTCAATCTAAAAGTTACTGGCAATGAATCGAACTGCTCTCTGATTTTTCAATCAAATACTTTAAATATGCTACTTTTGTGTTGTTTTAAGTAGGTAAACATAAATAATCGACACACTTTTGATGGGTTCTTTTTCCAATCTACTTCCGAACTGTCGGACCATTCGAAAATACTCACCTTAGCTAGGGCTAGGGTTCCGTTTTTCTTCCGCTTCGGCGGTCCGATTGTAGATCGAAATAATACCCTAGATCAAAAGTGACCAACATTTATACTTACCTACTTAATGATTTAATTGCACCTAATTGCTGCCAACATCTAAAGAAAATATTATATAAAATAATGCCTTATAAGATTAAAAAATTTATCTGTTCTTTCGTTTTTCTTTTTCTAATTCTTTTTTGTGAATATGTTTTTTCTCAAAAAATAAATTTTTTAGAAAAAGAACAGATTAAATCGTTATTAAACAACGAATTAGCTGCTGATAAAAAAGACGATATTCTTGAAATTACTGAGCTTATTTATGAATATGAGCAGTTGATGTCAAAACGATACAATAATAGCTTTGCAACGGAGCAGAAAAAACAATCGGCCTTAGGCAACATATCTAATGCTTGTTCTAAAGAATTAAAAGGATATTTGGGTAAAATTGAAAGCCAACAAATAATGGCATTATTGACCAAATATAGAAATGGCAACTACTCTGCTTTGGACAAAGCAAAACTAAAGGAGATGAATAATGAAATAAAATCCTTTTATTTAAATGATGTTTTACCAGTCATTGCACAAGAGAGAAGTAAATTAGAGGCAAAGCTTTCATCAGCACAAAAAGACACCATATCATTCAAAAGAAAGCAATTAAATTTTATCAAAAAGCGTATTTCGACAAAAATGTCGGAATGTGAAAACTTAAGCAATAGAATTCAAAAGCGCAATTGTCAAAAAGAATTAAAAAAACTAAGGGGTGGTTTTACTTATTTGATAAATGATTTAAAAAACAATATAAACAAAGAATATCCTTTAGTAGAAACACATTTGGCAAACCTTGAACCTCAAAAAAAACAATGGATTGCGCAAATCAATGAAATGATGAAAAAATATTACGCTGATGAGCCTGTCAATCCCGAGTTTTCAGCAGAAAAACAGTTGAGCAATTTGAAACCACTGGATTTTCTATTGTTAAACTCTGAAAATGCAGGTAAACAAACAAGTGTTCTTTTAAGAAACCTTGCTTACAATCAAATTGATCAAAAAGTGCATTTTACTTATAGAAAAATTATTCAATCCTCTGCTGATATAGTTCTTTATGATAAAAATGGCACAATAATCCATTCTTTGTCAATTGATCCCGAAAAAAATATAGGCTTTCACAATCATTTCTTTGATTGCGCTTCTTGTCCAACAGGTTTGTACTTTATTTCTATACAAGATGAAGGAAAATCAAATACTCAAAAATTATTTATTTCAAAGTAAAGTTAAAATGATTGCAGAGCAATCAAACTATGTTAACTTTTGACAAATTGAAAAATGATGGCAACAATTTAGGCTTATGCATTTGCATTAACATTTATATCAATGGCTGAAATCATTGCAGCTTCATCTAAATGCCCGCCTAAAAACTCATTAACTTTTTGTACCTGTGTTTCTGGGTTTTGAAGCAGCTCAGTATAATCAACTTTTAAGACTTCCATATTCGGATTGTTTTCCATCCACTTTTGAATCCTTGTGTTCTTAGTAACAAGTTTGTTGTATTGAATAAGATTCATATTTGTTCTGGCAACTCCTTTCATTTTTTGTAAAGATAAAATGATGTCTGTGAGTGGTCGCTCCAAAAATATTACTTTGTATTTAAAATTGTGTCTTGGTACGAAGTTTAATTTACTGGCATAAATCTTAACTACTTTGTCTTCAATGTTTTTTAAAAATGATTTATCGTGGTAAATTTTTTCTACATCTGAATGTTCAAAATAACCATTTGGATTGTGTTCATCGGCAGGGCGGCTATCATCTACATATAGTTCACGACCACCTTTTTCCAGCATTCGCATCATCAATGAGGTGCCTGATCTCGCAAATCCAGACACAACAAATACATCTTTAAAACTGTGTTCTATTTCTTCGGCTAGTTCTTTATGCTCCGCCGCTTTTTCAGGCATATTTAATTTACCAGAATAAAGCCTGATCAACCATTTTCTGGCTTTTTCATAACGTTCAAACATTGACAAAGCTATTTCAAATGCTTGTGCTGATGCTTGAAAATTTCCAAGACGGAAAAGAGCAATACCCAAATCGCAATGTGCTTGTGGAAATTGATATTTTAAACCAATGGCATTTAAAAAATTCTCTGCCGCCAACTGTGGTTTTTTCATTCCCAATTGAATTTTACCAATAATGTGGTGAGCAGATGCACTGTCATAATTTAGCTCCAATTCTTTTTCAGCTGCTTCTTTTGCCTTGCCCCATTTTTTCACTCGCATATATCCTTGCGCTAATTGCAAATTGATACCCACAGATTTTGGAGCCATTTCTCTCGCCACCTCAAACTCTTTAATAGCCTCAATAAATTTTTTCTCTCTTAAAAATAAGGTGCCACTTAAAACATGTAAACTAGGTGTATCATTTAATTTCAA
This sequence comes from Bacteroidota bacterium, assembly GCA_020627525.1. Lineage (GTDB taxonomy): Bacteria > Bacteroidota > Bacteroidia > Chitinophagales > UBA2359 > JAHDGP01. Next base: position 2,739 of record JAHDGP010000002.1, on the reverse strand, counting down.
TTCAAAAACATCATCCACAATTTGTCTTGCTTCTTCAATCCTGTCAACATTCATATAGGCATTGGCAAGCCTTATACCAAAACGTGAATTGTCTCTGTATTCTTCCCAAAGTTCTTCATACAATGGTACTGCATCTTCTACCCGTCCACCGTTGATAAACGATCTGGCTAAGAAGTACTTGTTTGTTTTCATTGTCTGTTCTATCGCCCTTTCTTTATTATCACCCGGATCTTCTATATAGCCTAAATCTATCAACTGCTGCATTTCCTCCTTAGCCTTTTCAGCATCAATTTCGACTTCTTTAGAATGTTGCCCACACTCTCCTTCTATGTCTTCCCAAGAATCTATAATATCCAATTTGATTGGTTCTTCAAAAAGACCTGTCAATACTTTCCCGTCAAAATCTCTCGCTACTGGCAAACCAAACAACGACAATATTGTCGGACACATATCTATCAAACTGGCACCGTAGATTCTCTCATCTTTTTTTATGCCTGGACCTTTCGCAACGATGATTCCAAAAGGGGAATGTTCCATTGCCGGTGCGGCAGGCTCTTCTCGAACCGGTAAATTTTTAGGACGTAAATGATCGGGATGAAAGCCGTGATCGGATACCAATACAACCGTTGCATCGTCTCCAGCAAGCTGTAGTAAACGCCCCAGTATCATATCGTGAAAACGATAACCACTTACATTTACATCTTTAAAGTATTTGTACAAATCTTCTGGAATATGTGGCCTTCTTGGTGGATTGTATTTCATAAATCCATGACCATAATGATCAATGGCATCAAAATAAACACACATCAAATCGTAATCGTGATTTGCCATAATATAAGTGGCAGCCGCTTGGATAGAGGCTGCATCAGCTGTAATTTTACGAACAGAATTGATCATTTTTTTATACTTGTTCTGAGTTTGATCAATCTCATGACCCAGCGGAATAAAAGGCTGAAGGTGCGCATGGGTCAGTTCTTTAGGATGTACTCTTAACTCTTTAAAGATGTCTTCCATCTCTTTAGGATGAACACAACCAGGAGCTAAAGGCCAATTTTTTCTATTTTTTTCTTTTCCAGATTTATGCCAAAAATTAGATATGTAAATCCCATTTGTTGGCTCGGCTGGATGACTAGGCCACCACCCTACTTGATGTGTTTTTAAACCATGGTGCTGCAACATATTCCAGATTGCTTTCACCTTTCTGGAAGTAATGTAAGAAGGTCTTACTGTTTCACCTGATGGATCAATTTCTGTAAATCCGTGAATACCATGTTTATAAGGACGCTTACCTGTTGCCATAGCCGTCCATAGAGTTGGAGACATAGGAGGGTCTAAAGTCGCCAAGTTCCCCATGACTCCTTCGTTGATCATCTTTTCAAGATTCGGCATTAAACCTGCATCAACAAGTGGATTAATCATCTTCCAGTCTGCTGCATCCCATCCAATCCAAACAACTTTTTTTGCTATTCTTTTAGCCATTACTTTTTACTCTTTAGCTTCTTAAGTAGGTAAACAAAAATAACCAACACACTTCTGATTGGTTCTTTTTTCGACCTACTTCGTTAAAAATGCTCATTGTAGCTCTGGCTACAATTGCGCTTTTTGCCTTGTATCTCGAAAAAATCTCTTTAATCAAGAAGTGGCGATTATTTATGTATACCTACTTACTTAGTTTCTATAGATTCTGCACGTTCTCTATACAGGCTTGCATCTACGACAGATGCCATTGCATTTACGTCTAGTGTATTCCCTAAAAATTCATTAACTTTCTTGGCTTGTTCAAGCGGATTGCTAATTGCTTCTTGATAAGGAATCAGCAATAAGTCAACAAACTTCTCATTGTTTTTACACCACATAATTGCCTTCTGTCTGCTTTCTTTAAAAGGCTGTAACAGACGCAAAGAATTTTCTTTATCCTTTCCTCTTTCCTTGCCCAGTCTTCCAAGCATTTTGTGTTGAGAGTACATTACTTCTTCTATTTCACGATCCATAAAGACGATTTTGTATCTATAGACATGTGGCAAATGCATTATTAAATGAGAAATAATCTTCACTACTCTGTCTCCAACATTTTGCAAAAACTGTTTTTCTCTTGCCAACCTTTTTACTGCTTCATGTTCATAATAACCTTTTTTGTTATTTTCATCCGCCTCTCTTTTCCCATCAGTAAACGCAACCAGCCCACCTTTAACCAACATTTGCATCATCATTGAAGTACCAGAACGAGGCAAACCTGAGACAACAGTAATTGTTCCTTTTGATCCAATACTCTTTTCATAGGCAGCTTTCATTTCCTCGATCTTTTCGGGACGCTTCAAATGATCACGATAAAGTTTTACCAGTCCTTGTTGAATTTGCCCCATCATTTTGGGGTCTCTCATATAAACCTTAGCTGTTTCGTATGCTTCTGCCGACTTTTCATATTCTTGCATACTGTAATATGCTCCTCCCAAGTGAAAATGAATAATTGGATGCATTGGTGCCAATTCAGAAGCTTTTTTAAGAGGGATCATTGCTTTACCCATCATTTTATTCTGAATAAAAACCATTCCTATAGTTAAATAAACATGCGGATTGGGGTTAACTTCAGCCTCTTTACGAAGATTTGCCACCCCTTTACGCCAGTCATTCATTTGCAAATAACCATCTCCTATCTGTTGATAAAATCCTGCCATTTTGCCAATATGTTTCTCAGCAATATCAAATTCTTTAGCGGCTGATCTAAATTTTCTTTCCGTA
>JAHDGP010000116.1 GCA_020627525.1 Bacteroidota bacterium | reverse complement strand
TTAGCCAATCTGGAATTCCATAGATATCTCTTAAAGAGTTTTTATTAACAGTATGAGTTTACTTTTAACCATGATGAACTTATAAATTATATTTTACTTAAGTATAAATTAATTTAATCAAATTTACAAGTTTAAAATTTAAAAGAAAAATGTTGTTGTTTTGTGTAATGGCATAGTGTTTAGAACAATACGTAATGACGTTTTTCTTTGTGCAATAATTTTAATTGTTCAGATGGTTATGTTAGTTCAATAAAACATAGGTTAAATTGTTAGTGATTGAATTCTAATTAACAGTAGGTTATATTTGTTGACAAAGTAATCTATCTGATTTTATAACATCTTATAAGTTTACAAAATGAAACACATTTACATTAAGATTTTTTGTTTTTTTACTTTTATATTACAAACCAACATAACTGCAAGTGGACAGATGACATTTGTGGTGCAAAACGATAAGGATGTCAAAGAGGATGCTCGGAGTAAAACGCCCTCTATCTGTGGTACTCCAAGTCTTGCGGAGTTGATTGCAGAAGATTCAAGGAATCTTGCAATTATTGAATCAAACTTTGAGTCATTTTTACAATCAAGTATGGTCAGAAAATCAGCCATCAATAATTGTATTGTAATCCCAGTTGTAATTCATAAAATTGTTGAAAATGCCAGTAGTAATGAAAATGTTACAAGCCAAGAAATTGATGCAGCTTTAATGCGATTGAATGAAGATTTTAGAGGGATCACTGCAGCAAATAATACGTTGACACATCCAAACTTAACAGGTGCATTTACTGATAAAGATGATCATCCTACAATAATGTTTAAACTTGCTGAAATTGATCCCAATGGTAACCAATTTTCTGGAATTACAGAAACAGAATCACCATTGTCATCAGTTGGTATATTCAATAGTTCAGATTGTGGTGAGAATGAATTTGCGAATGTTGCAGCAGCTGAAAATGTTAGTATTGAAACTCCAGCGCAAGACTTGATTTTTTGGGATAGTCAAAAATATCTAAATATATACATATTTGATCAATTACATGTAGACTGGAATGTATACTCAAATTGTACAAGCCTGTGACTGCCCATGTTACATTAAGAAATAAGGTGCTTGGTAGATCGTACTTACCTTGGCTCTTCACAAATTCAGGTGATAAGAAAAATGTTGTTATCTTGGATAAAGTAGTATTTAAAAGTGATGAGGAATACAAAAAGCATCTGATTACCCATGAGGTAGGGCATTGGTTAGGTTTGGAACATATTTGGGGCTCTACTTTATCTTCCTGTAATGACGCAGGAGATGATTTTAATTCTTATATAAATTTTCTGCCAACGATAGATTCAGATATTAATGTGGAATACATTCAAAATGTTTACAATGATACACCTAATAGCAATGAAGATCATTTCGGTAAATGCCAGGATAACGATGATGATTCGTGTTTTAATAATTTTGCTATGTACGATAATTTTATGGATTACAGTACTTGTCCACTTGCATTTACTAATGGACAAGTGAAATTTATGAATGATGTTTTGAAATTTCCTATGTTTGGACGAATTGATGTTTACAAAAGGAGTAATTTAGAGTCTACATTTGTATGTGTCCCTCCAACTTACTGCGATATTAATACCAGCAAAAGCAAGACAAAGATACAATTATCTTCACCAGATTATGCGGATAATACTGTCCACTATAGATATAAAATTGATGGAGCAGCTTATTCGTTTATTGATATACCTGGTGACTATACAGGAAGTGATATTGTAGATATTAACATTAATTGGTGTAAGAAAGTCGTAATTGAAATGATTGTGGAGTGTAATGGCAAGCTCTCTGAGCCTGTTTATAAATATTTAGGTGGATGTCAGGTTGGCGGCAGCGGCGGAATCGTAACTATTTCATTTAGAGATGTAAATATTTATCCCAACCCCTCTAATGGTAAAGTAAAAGTGGATGTATTAGACTTTGATGAAGTTGATCATTATTACGTTTCTTCTATTACTGGTAATCAAGTTATGTTGGAATACAATAATCTAAACTCATTTAATGGGTTTGAGATCAATACCACAAGTCTAAAGAAGGGATATTATATCTTAACCGTTGTCTTTGATGACGGAACGAAATCCTCAGAAAAATTGATTGTCAATTAATTGAAAATGACAAGGAAAATAAAAAAGGTTCTTTAATTTGGAAGAATTGTAGGCTACGGTCGTCTCAAAGAGACGACCGTTTTTTAAGTTTTATGCCAAGCTTAGAAGTTAAGGTTGTATGTTAAGTAAGTGAACAAAAGTAATCAAGTATTCGAAAATCATCTTTTTCTGATTTACAGCGTTAAAAAAGTAAACCGTAGCTCTGCTATCGTGCGACGAACCGACTTGACTTTTTTGCCGAATTGTCCATTAGGTTTGTAAAAGGAAAGTAAATATTTATTTTGATTTATCCGATTACTTATGTCCACTTACTTGATATAATACTCAGCAACAAATTTGTTAGATATAACTTTTTAAAATACTCAGTCGTTGCAAAATCGTACTTTAACGACTTGCCGTTAATGTTGAACGTGCACTGAGTATAGTTTATAACACGATAATTTTTGATTGAAAATCAGCATTGTATTCAATTGCTTGATTGAAAAAGGAACAATATGACCACTTTTTTGACTAAATATTCAATAAGGAAATTTCTTATTTTATGCATTTAAAATATTGTTAATCAGAATTTATTGATTTGTATTTTTTTACAATATGTTTTGATTTTTCAATAAAAATGCAAAATAGTGTGTTTGGATTTAAGTAGCTTGAATATTTATATTTGATAGATAATTGATTAACTTTTTTAAATATATTAATGATGAACAAAAGAATATTTGCGCTTTTGATATGCGCTGTAATAACCCTTGTGGGTTGCTCAAAATTAGATGATGGATTGGTGATTTCAGATACCAATCAAAGTACCAATGAAACAACTTTAAATGAAGGTGATTTTGCTTCCAAAAGTTTAGCTGACAATTGTGAATCTATATCATATGGTTGCTCAAACTTTCCCTTTGTAATCCTACCCGAAACCAGTAATTTGAATTACAATTTTAATTCAGATGTACAGGTGCAAGATTCCTATAACTTTGGATTTGAATACTTTGTGAATAGCTCATTTAATGGGTTACTTAATTTATATCAGTATAATGAATGCCCAAATTACTACAACTGGAAAGTTTTTGACGAGAACAACAACTTAATATACACGAAAGGAAATCCTGCTTTCACAACTACTTTCCAAAGTGGAAAAGTTTACCGTGTAACAGCAGATTTGGTTTATGGTGATTTAAATGTCATCATCGGATCAGCAGTCAGTTCTGGTGTTGTTCAAATTGATTTTGAATTTTCAATGCTTGGCACAAATGATACACCACATGCTTATTTAAAGCTTAATGATATTCTTACAGTTGAAAGCATAAATATAGGTACTGATTTGTCTGGCTGTGGAACTGGTGGAGGTTCTTCAATGGCAATGGGAATGTAGAAATAGAATAAAAAGAGAAATTCAAGTTTTTATTTAAGTGATAAGACCAATTTAAAAACCATCAAAATATAATTCAAAGTTTAGATAATTAGAATTTTGTAAAAAATATTTATGCATATTAATTTGATCTTATCACTTGCTTAAAGCTTGAATTTCTTTTGCCTTTTCCAGTAACCATCTTTTTTTCATAACACTTTTTAGCTCCATCATCCAATAAATCAACCTTCTTCTTTTTTATATTAGTTTTCTCAAGATAAAGTTTATTGGTGTATTTGATTAATAATTCATAAGGTTGAACGATGGTTCCTTGCGAAAGCAAAGTGTTTCTTTTCAAAAAGGCGGAGAAAGATTTGACCAAATTGAAAAACAGATCATCATAATCATCAAGTTCATAATAGCATTGCAGTTGTAAAGTTTTGAGTTGAGCAGCGTACATGGCATTTTCAATTTTTACTTGGGCAATGTCTTTTAAGATTTTTTCAAATTCATTTCTTTCAAGTAACAACAATGCACGGCAGAGGGTAAGAATGTGTTCTTTAAATTCTAGTCTTAGATGATCTTGAAATGAGTTGATGAAATTTTCGGTCCAGTCTAGTTCACCAACTGTACAACCAACATCAACAATAAGTTTAAAGTATTCGCTTTCAATATATCCATCTTCGATTATGATGCTTTTTTCAACTGCTAGTTTGTTTAACTCAAACATCTCTCTTGCAGCACCTTCAATTCCGGCAAAATGATTTGCATGATTCATTCTTAATAGTGCATTTAGTATGTCATATTTTTCGTATTGATTAAAATGATCTATATGTTCTACGAATAAATCTTTATAATCTGCGGACTTTGTGAAATCTTGTTGTTTGAACGAACTTAGAATATTTGAAATGACTTTAACTTGAGGAATTTCAGCACTTGCTGTTTCTTTTGTTACCTTGAGAATTTCTTCAAAAATTACTTTGTTGTGAACAATGTCTGTTTTCGCTACCGTAACTTGTTGATTGAGTTCTCTTAGTAAATTGGTGTAGAGTTTTACAGCATAATAGTAATTGTCAACATCACTGGAGAGTGTTTCTTGAGAAATAGAATTTTCGGCAATGGTTGAAAAATTAGGATGTAAATAAACCATATTGTGTAGTTTGTAAATATTGTGCAACTGCTCTATGCCTCCTAATTTGAATTTTTGCCATTCCTTTTCGACTTGGCTTGCTTTTTGGAAAAAGGCTTTATCTAGTTTTTTGTCTTTTAAAACATTTAAAACAAGAAAGTCTCTTTCAGCTTTTAAAGTTTCCAGCTTTTTTTGAATAAGGAAATTTTCAAGAATGGTATATAGAATAGACATTAAATCAAACAGACGTTGACTACTAAGCGGTTTATCTTTAAATGCCTTTTTTAAAACAACTTCTTTGCTTACTTTTTTTTCAGGATAGTTTGGGTGGAACTTTTTTAGATAATTGAATAATTGAAAAACACCACTCGTTTTTCTATAAGTTGTGCCTTCTAGAAATCTTCCATATTCTTTAAATTCTGTAACACTTAAAGTTTGAAGTAATTGAATTAATTTACTTTTTACCATATTTTAAAATTAGCACAATATTAATTATTTTTAAAATAACTAAATAATACAATTGTAAATAATATGTTTTTATTTTTTCCGCATATTTTGACTTTCATTACTAATGTATATTTAAATTGGTGAGACGATGCTGTGAGTTTGTTAAAGTGGCAGTTAAATGATTATAACTTGGCAAGTTTTGTTCGATGTTCTAAATTGCGATGCAATTTTGTTATTTATGATTTTAGATAAAACAAAAAATAAGTAAGTGATAAGACCAATTTATAAAACACTAACTCACATCTCAAAGTTTTAACAATTAATATTTTGCGGAAATTTTTTATACATGTTAATTTGATCTTACCACTTAATTTGATTTTATCACTTACTTATAATTTACCAAATGCTTTAAAATTTTATATAACTATGAAAAAAGTCATTTTATTTTGTGTTGTATTTTTCTTTTGTCATGAATCTGTTTTTGCGCAAAAAGTTAGAGACGTAAGAAGTACTGGCAATCAAATTGATAGTGCAATTAACCCAGGGACTTTTTGGGGAGGAAATGGGAACACAACAACGACAACATCATCATCAAATCGTGAAGTTTGTGGAACCTTAAGTTTAAAAGAACAAATAGCCTTAAATCCAAGTTTGCGCAATCAGATTCAAACAGATTTGGCTAATATATTCAACGATAGAAGAAAAACTAACTCAGGAGTGCCTGTAAGGAATATCATACCAGTAGTATTTCATGTAATAAATGATACGCATGATTCTGGAGTAGATGATGAATCTAATATTTCTGATGCAAGAATTTTAAATGCTTTGGAAACACTCAACAACGACTTTAAAGGATTAACCTTGAATGATCCAGTCATCGAAGAGATTAGTGGAGCTTTTACTTTTGAAAACAGACACATAGCAGATGATTATACTATTGATTTTAGGCTAGCCGAAAAAGATCAATTTGGAGCGCCTACCACTGGAATCAATTATTATGGAATTAATGATTTTTATTTTCATTTTTTTGGGAGTGGTGATTGTATGTATCCTGATGCTCCAATTGTAAATGGAGTAGCTTGCTTGAATTCATATATAAATGTAAGAGAAAATTCCGCATATATTGCTAATCAGGACAATCCAAATATTCCAGGTATACAATCAATTGCTTGGCCATCAGATCAATATTTGAATATTTACATTTTAAGATTTTTAGGAGAAGGCAACGATTATGCAGGTTATTCAATTAACCCCTTTGCTTTGGGAGATCCTAATCATGCAGATGGTGTGTTTTTGGCACATTACGCTTTAGATCCTAATAACTCACCTTATATACCAAGTAGCTTGACCGCTCAATCCTTGTCCCATACGCTAACCCACGAAGTTGGTCATTGGCTGGGCTTAGAACATATGTGGGGTAGTGAACTTAGTTGTAGTGATGATGATTTTCAAATTTTTAAAAATAATACAGATGTATTAACTGACGAGGAAATAGATGATATGTTCAATGATACTCCGCCAACTAATAAAAATTATAACAATGACAATGATTGTGATTTGGATGACGATGCATCTTGTGATAGTGAAACCAATATGTATGACAACTTCATGTATTATGGTGGTTGTAGAGCGACATACTCTAAGGGACAAGTTGATTTTATGGAGCTTATTTTAAAAAGCGATTTAACCAATGCCAAAAGAGGAAATTTGCATTCTATGACAAATTTACAATCTGTATTTAATTGTGTTGATCCTATGCCAATAGATATAAATTTAGTTGTATCTGGACATGATTTTGTAAATTTAAATGCACCTAATTATGCAGGCGAAACAGTGAGTTATGCTTTTAGAGTTTGGAATTCTGGATCACCATTTGGTCAGCAAACAAGTGATATGGCGCATGTTGATGGAAGCGATATTGTTACCATTCCAAATATGATTCCCTGCACCCCGTATATTATTACAATGTATTACCATTGTCAATATGATAACTCCTATAGGATAGTTGAAAGAGTAGTTCAGGCTGGTGGGGCAACTTGTAAAACAAATGAAACAAGGGAGAATAAAAAAATGCTCTCTGATCAGAAAAACTTAAATGTCTATCCAAATCCTGCACAAGGTCTGTTTACAGTAAATCTTGAAAATGGAGAGTTAGAAAATGTCAATCAGTTTTTGATTGCTGACATTGCAGGAAGAAAGATGCAACTAGATTATAGACAAATAGGAGCGTATGCAATTGAGTTCAGTACGACTAATCTCGAAAAAGGCTATTATATCTTAACCGTTGTATTTCATGATGGAACAAAATCTTCAACGAAATTGATTATCAATTAAAAAAGACAGAGGTTTTTTTAATTTGTAAGAATTGTTAGCTACGACCGTCTCAAAGAGACGGTCGTTATTTTTATGTTCGAAAATCATCAAGTACTTTCCAGATCAAACTTGCATTTTGCTTTTTTTGCATTGTATTAATGAGATACAACTCGATAAAATTTAACCTGTTTTTTCGTTTTGATTCGATGGATCAATTTCAGGCTGAAACCATTCAGCCTGATTTTCAAACTTTAACAATGGCGAAAAAAGAAGTTTGCAATTTCAAACCAAGTATATTTTTGTCAAAGAAGGTGCATAGCTTTAAGCTACACTACTGATGCAACAACAAAGTTTGGCAATAAAAAGAATCGCATCAAATTAATAGGTAATTGTTTTATCGTTACTTAATCCCAGTTTTCAATATTGGCTTGCTCTTCATAGGAATAAGCATTCACAAAGTCTAGCGAGAAATGTTTGTGATCGCCAATAACAGTCTTTGACTTGTTTTTGAATCTTTTATTTTTACCAGCCGTTCCTTCAACTTTATTGATTTCACTAGCACTAGATTTGTTAAGATATACGTTCGCTTCTGCTGGGGCTATATTTTTCTTTTTCATAGTATAATAGGGTTTGAGTTACTAAGTATTCTTCCAATATAATACACAATTTTATAAATATCAAATGCACAATCCTCGATCCCGTTCTTTCAAAATTACTTTCAATAATGAGTCAGGAAACTATTTTAACACCAAGCAGCTATATTTTTCTTTTGATATAAATTATAATTTAAATATGTACTTTTGTTGATTAGTATGGGTTAATGTGATTTTTTGTTTTTATTGCCGATTTTGAAACAACAAATTTTTTAGGCATTTCTGCTTAAGCGTTTGGCTTTGATTTATCTTTGTAATTAGATGGAAAAGTATTTGAGAATAACAGAGTTTTTCGACTTCGATCAAAAAATTGTGCAAAACTTTGTAAAGTTTTATACAAATGAAAATGACACTGATAAAGAGAAAGCAATCAAATTGTTTCGGGCGGTAAGAGATGGGTGGTATTACTATCCATACAACATCTATGCTGATAAAAAAATGTTAAAGACTAGTGCAATTATGCAAAGAGCAAGAGGACATTGCCAAGATAAAGCTTGCATTTTGGTTTCTTGTTTTCGTTTTGTTGGTTTGCCCGCACGACTTCATTTGGCAAAAGTCATCAATCATATAGCTCTGGAAAACATAGAATCTAAGTTGAAAACCCAAGAGTTGACACCACATGCATCCGTTCAAGTCTTTCTAAACGATAAGTGGCGAGATATAACACCAGCATTTAACAAAGAATTATGTGATAAGTTGAATGTTCACACACTTGAATTTGATGGGGAAAACGATGCAATGTTTCAACAATTCAGTAAAGATGGTGGACAGTTTATGGAATATGTGGAAGACTATGGCGTTTTTGAAGACTATCCTTATGAATTTGTAAGGAAAAACCTCAAAGAACATTATCCACATATGCTTGAGTGGTTATAATAATCAATAACAATGTCCTAACTTTGTGACAAATTATTTTACATATTAATGGAAAAGCAATTATCTGCATTAGAAGAGAAAAAGGCACTTGCACGTTTAGGTGGAGGTCAAAAAAGAATAGAAAAACAACACGCCAAAGGCAAACTGACCGCCCGTGAACGTATTGAATTATTACTGGATGAGGGCAGTTTTGAAGAGTTGGATATGTTGGTGCGTCATCGCTCAACTGATTTTGGCTTAGACAAACAGAAGTTTTATGCCGATGGCGTAGTAACTGGCTATGGCAACATAAATGGTCGTTTGATTTATGTTTTTTCACAAGATTTTACCGTTTTTGGAGGCTCTTTATCAGAAACCCATGCAGAGAAAATCTGTAAAGTGATGGACTTGGCAATGCAAAATGGTGCTCCCCTAATAGGTCTAAATGATTCGGGTGGTGCAAGAATTCAAGAAGGCGTTGTTTCTCTTGGTGGATATGCTGATATTTTTCATAAAAATGTAATGGCATCTGGGGTAATTCCACAAATTTCCCTTATTATGGGACCTTGTGCGGGTGGGGCAGTCTACTCTCCTGCAATGACTGATTTTGTAATGATGGTAGATCAGACATCTTATATGTTTGTGACTGGTCCAAATGTTGTTAAAACAGTAACACACGAAGAAGTTACGTCCGAAGAACTAGGAGGGGCTCAAACGCACGCTTCGAAATCTGGTGTGACACATTTTGCATGTGAAAATGAAGTGGATTGCATCAATCAACTTAAAAACCTATTGTCCTACATTCCTCAAAATTGTGAAGAACAAGCACCAGTTTATCCTTATACATTAAAAGAAAATGAAAGAAGGGAATCCTTAACAAATGTTATTCCGGGAAACCCTAATCAGCCTTATGACATGAGGGAGGTGATTACTGGCATTTGTGATGAAGATTCGTTTATGGAAGTTCACAAAGATTTTGCTGAAAATATATTAGTAGGCTTTGTTAAAATCGGTGGACGAAGTGTTGGAGTCGTTGCAAACCAACCTGCAATGTTGGCTGGCGTTTTAGATATAAATTCTTCTAGAAAAGGCGCACGCTTTGTCAGATTTTGCGATGCTTTTAACGTGCCTTTATTGGTGTTGGTGGATGTGCCAGGTTTTCTTCCAGGAACAGATCAAGAGTGGAACGGCATCATTTCAAATGGTGCTAAATTGCTGTATGCATTTAGTGAAGCTACAGTTCCCAAAGTGACAGTCATTACTCGTAAAGCGTACGGTGGTGCTTATGATGTAATGAATTCTAAACACATTGGTGCAGACCTTAATTTTGCTTGGCCTACTGCCGAAATTGCAGTAATGGGAGCAAAAGGAGCTGCTGAAATTATTTTCAAAAAAGAAATTGCCGAAGCCGATGACCCTGAAGCGAAATTGGAAGAAAAAGTAGCGGAGTACACAGAAAAATTTGCCAATCCTTACAGAGCAGCAGAACGTGGCTTTATAGACAAAGTAATTCATCCCGCTGAAACAAGAATGAAACTAATCAGTGGATTCAAAATGCTAGAAAATAAGGTCTTAAATTTACCTAAAAAGAAACACGGAAACATACCTTTATAGATTTTAATTGGCAATGCTCATAAAGGTATAATGCTTAGAACACTGGAAAATAAATCTTGTCAGTTTTGAATAGTTCTTTTGAAATTATTCTTCGTTAGAAACTCTTTGAATAGCTTGGCTATTCGCATCGTTTCTGCCTTGAATAATTCCAAAATAAACTAACCAAATTTCAGACAAAATTTAATTTACAGTGTACTTAGGGATGGAACATAAATAAGTGTCCCCATTGTCAATAAAGAAATTATATGCAATCTTTTTTCGAATCACTCTTTCGGAGTTTTTATAAGAATTAAAATATTTGCGCCATAATATTGTCAGCCCTTCATGCTTAATCACATTGTATCATTAAAGCATCAATGCTGTTTAGTTAAGAAATTGAAAGTTTTTTGAAAAAGCCTGAAGGGCTGACAGTATTATGGTACTTATAATATGATGCAGATAAAAACTCCGAAGGAGTGACATTATTATCCATCCTTGTTGGATTTATAGTGATAATAGAAATGAGCAAACAATATTTATTCAAAACCTTTTTGCCTTAACTAAACAACATTGATTAAAGCATTGTATCATTAAATTATTCTCGCATCAATGCTGTTTAGTTAAGAAATTGAAAGTTTTTTGAAAAAGCCTG
>JAHDGP010000115.1 GCA_020627525.1 Bacteroidota bacterium | reverse complement strand
GCTCGAAAGAACAGGGCATAAATTTTTAAAAGATAATACTAAAACTATGAGTCGTGAAACAATTGTTGTGCTTGATTTTGGAGGGCAATATAATCAATTAATTGCCCGACGAGTTCGAGAGGCTGGTGTTTATAGTGAAGTATTGTCTTGGGAATCTGACCTTGATGAAATTCGTGCTAGAAATCCTGTAGGAATTATTTTTACAGGCGGCCCTGCCGTCGTAAATGCAGTCGATGCTCCAATGGTTGATCCTTCGTTGTTCGATTTAGGAATTCCTATTTTGGGTATTTGCTACGGTGCCCAGCTGACGGTTCATTTGCTCGGTGGTTCAGTCGAAGCAGCAACGGATAGGGAATATGGAAAACGAGTTTTGAAGACTAGTGATCATATTTTGTTTGACGGCATTTCGAAGGAAACGAGTTGTTGGATGAGTCACACATATCAAGTTTCAGAAATGCCTGAAGGTTTCACAACGATTGCTGAAACAGACTCTTGCCCTGTTGCCGCATTTGCCAATGATTCAAAAAATATAGTTGGAGTACAGTTTCACCCAGAGGTCGTTCACACCCCTGATGGTCAGTTGATTATCTGTAACTTCTTATATAAAATATGTAAATGCGTTGGAGATTGGCAGATGGACAATATTGCTTTGAATGCCATAATGGAGATTCAAGAAAAAGTTGGTGATCGGAAAGTTTTATGCGCTTTATCGGGCGGCGTAGATTCATCAGTTGCAGCAACATTGGTTCACAAAGCGATTGGTAAAAACTTGATTTGCGTTTTTGTTGATAATGGTTTGTTGCGTAAAAATGAGGTGGAAGAAGTGGAGGAATTGTTTAAAAGCCAATTCAAAATTAATTTGATTACAGTTCCAGCAAGGGAACAGTTTTTGAAAAACTTGGAAGGGGTTACTGATCCTGAAGCGAAGCGGAAAGTAATTGGGGAGACTTTTATTAGGGTCTTTGAGGCGGAAGCTAAAAAGATTGGTGCTATTGATTTTTTGGTGCAAGGAACTATTTACCCTGATGTGATTGAAAGTGGTACAAAAAATGCTGCGGTTATAAAAAGCCATCACAATGTGGGTGGTTTACCTGATGTGATTTCTTTTGATGAAATCATCGAACCTTTGCGGGATTTGTTTAAGGATGAGGTGCGTGCAGTCGGTCGTGAAGTGGGGCTGCCAGATTTTATTGTAGATCGTCAGCCATTTCCTGGTCCTGGACTGGCGATTCGGATTATTGGTGATTTGACAGAGGAGAAGCTGGCAATTTTGCGAGAGGCTGATTTTATTTTTAGGGAGGAATTGCAAAAGTTGGAAGAGGTTCCGTGGCAGTATTTCGCCGTTCTGACCAATTTACGGACAGTCGGTGTGATGGGGGATGAACGCACGTATCATTATACTTTGGCTTTGAGGGCTGTTTCTAGTTTGGATGGTATGACGGCTGATTGGTCTAGGATTCCCCACGATGTTTTAGCGTATGTCTCTAATCGGATTGTAAATGAAGTGGATCAGGTGAATAGGGTGGTGTATGATATTACTTCTAAGCCGCCTGCTACTATTGAATGGGAGTGAGGAATTTAACCACATAAGCAGATTATAAAACCCCATAGATTTATTTACCAAATAAGATATATAAGCTGATATTTAACCCTTAAAAATTTAATCAATAATAATCTTTTTTAGTAAATATTGATCGTTAGATAGAATCCTTAACGTATTTGTTATAAATAAACAGAATTAAAATTAATGATTCAAGAGCGTTCTATTTATAGCAACTAATACTGCTCACTTCACGTTAAAAAAGTATAAGAATGCGTTAATTGATTTTATAGAATTGAATGTAAGATTCGCCCAAAATTCTCACTTGATTAGTTTTATCAATTTCCTTATTTTTGTAAAAAGGTTTTGTCCTTTTCTTGTTTACTAATTCTATTTTTTGATTTGGTAAACTTGTTGAAAATTTAACTGTTCATCATTAATTAGAAAAATGTCGTTTTTTAATAAACTGAAATGGAAATATTTGCGATACATAGTTTACCTAGATCGCCACAATCTCAAAGGTTATGTATTGCCTTTGTTAATTTTCGTAAGTACTACAATCGGTTTGGTTGTAGCTTTTGAAATGTATCAATACATTAATGTTTGGGGGGGCTGGAAGATCGCTGAAAACAATGCTTTGACTTTTTGTGAACATAATAGATTTACAGAAGCTGTTGTTCAACCCTCTAATACTTGGTCAAACCTTGGTTTTCTGATTGTAGGGTTACTGTGTTTGTTTATTGGAATCAATGATTTTAAATCAAGAGAGCCAAATACTAACAACTTGTTGGTTCGGTATCCTACATTTTCAATTTTGCTTGGCATTAGCTGCATTTATTTGTTTTTCGGTAGTTTTATGTACCATGCATCTTTGACATACTTTTTTCAAAAACTAGATATTACAGGAATGTATGCGGTTGTGATTTCTTTGATTGCCTATAATGTATTTAGGTTTTTCCCAATACGCTATGCTAAGTTGCGGGCAAAATACAGAAGCAGTCATCACATTATCATTACAATTGGTGTATTATTGAATGTTGTATTTTTTGCTGGTCTGTGGAAAGTGAATGTAAATATTTTGTTTCCAATAGTCGTTTTGCTTTTGATTGGAATGAATGTTATCTATAATGTTAAACAAAAACATATTTCTAAGATATACAAGCATCTTTTCAAATTAAGCACATTGGTCTTATTGTTGTCAACAATGTTTTGGATTTTTGATCGTGAAAATGTCCTTTGTTCTCCTACTAGTATTTGGCAGGGACACGCTTTATGGCATATACTAAATGCATTGAGTATATTTTTGTTATACCTTTGTTATAGAACAGAAAATGTCAATGTACAGTTGATTTACAAAGATCGTCAGGAGATTTATAAGTATTTTAAATAGAGTCGGTAAGTGATAAGTTCAATTTGACATGTATAGTAATGGTTTTTAAATTGGTCTTATCACTGACTACATTGTTAAAAATAGAAAGGACGCAAAGGATGAAATTCTTTGCGTCCTTTTTTGTTTATAGAATTAGGAGATAAGGCTTTGTAATACGAATTTGAATAGATAATGTCGTATTAAATCCTTTGCAAATAAGATTCCCAACCTGCGCTTTTAAAAGCAGTACTAGAATGCTTTGGGTCATCAGATTTGTAGATTCCTCTTCCCACAATTATTACATCGGTATTGTTTTTCAATATGGCATTTTCTGGCGTATTGTAAACTTGCCCCATTGTATCAGAACCTGATTGTAATTTTATGCCAGGAGTGAAAAGCAGCTGACCATTATCGAGTGGACGGTTTTTTTGAGCAACAATTCCCATCACCAAATCAGGATTGCTTTTTGAGATGTCTAAGGCTCCTTGAATGTAATTTTTATCCGTAAGCGTATCTTTGGTAGACATTTCTGTTATCAAAATGAGTCCTGTATTATTTTTGTTTTCAGATTGACGAATGGCATCAATACTGGATGAACCTGCAATAACATGATAAGTGATTGCATCCGCCCAATCGCTTATTTTATAAATCCCTGAAGTGAATTGGTGTAGTGCAGTATTTCCAATATCAGCAAATTTTCTATCCTCCAAAATCAAAAAGTTATATTTTCGGGACAATGCTTTTAATTGTTCTATTAAATCATAATCAAAATCCTGAATGATGTCGATATGCGTTTTTAGTAAACATATATTTTCTCCAACATTTTCAATCAGCTGAAGCAGTTCTTTTTTTGTTGTTACATCGGCTGAACAGCAAAGATTACTCTTTTTACTTTCTATAATGTTTAACAACTCAATATTTTTAGGATGTTTTGCAACTGCCTTAATAGAAGGATAGTCTAAAACTGCTTTGTTTGCTGGTGAAGCAACTTTATTATTTTGTATGAAATTTAAGGTAAGGTCAAATTCTTCTTTTGTAATTTTGTTTTCATCTTGTAATGCATTTATAACATCAGTAATTGTAAATATAGAAATTACTTCATATCCAGCATTTTTTAAAACCTCATTGCCTCCCTGCTGTCTGTCTAGTAAGGAGATTAGATGATTTATCTGTAAACCTTCTTTTTCTAATTCAGCAGTGGTTTCCAACAAACTTGCACCACTTGTTATAATATCTTCAATAACGAGGCATACATCATTTTTCTCAAAAACTCCTTCAACAGATTTCGCCGTTCCGTATTTTTTCTTCTCTTTTCTTTTTATTAATTGTGGAATGAGGTGCTCGATTGAAATAGCAGTGCTCAAGGGGAGTGCAGCATAAGGAACCCCACATAAATGATCAAATTTTAGATTTTCAATTCTTAACCAAATTTGACTGGCTAGTGCTTTTAAAATTTGCGGATGAGAAATGATTATTCTAAAATCAATATAGAAAGGAGAGAGCAGCCCGCTTTTAAGCGTAAATTGTCCGAATTTTATTATTCCCAATTTATGCAATTCTAGGATTAAATTTTTTTTAGACTCATTCATACTGCAATACTACGGAGGAAATTTTTAATTGATGGTATTGGATTATAAATAACTAAGTAATTTTTAAGAGAGAAATGGAATTAAAATAAAATTTTTGCTTTGCGTTCTTTGTGTTTAATTTTAATTCAAACAAATATAATTATGCTGAAAGGAAAATAACTAACTTTGCCCAAACCAACACGTTTCAAATGAAACCAAATATTTCTACAACAATTGGTACGGTAGAATTACGCTCTTGTATATATAATGCTTCAGGTCCACTTTGTGCAACTAAGGAAGAGTTGAACAATATTGGAAAAAGCAAAGCTGGAGCGATAATTTCAAAAAGTTCGACTGAACAATATAGAGAGGGGAACCCGAAGCCACGGTATTTTGAAAATGAACTAGGCAGTATTAACTCTATGGGTTTGCCAAATATGGGCTTAGATTTTTATTTAAATACCTCAGAAGAACTAATACAATATGAAAAGCCTTTTTTTCTTTCCATAGCTGGTTTGAGTCTTGAAGAAAATAAAAAAATGCTTTCCAAAGTAGTTGATAATGAATTTGTTAGTGGTGTGGAATTGAATTTATCTTGTCCCAATGTTCTTGGAAAACCACAAACTGCATATGATTTTGAGAGAACAAAATTTGTTCTAGATGATGTGTGTAAAATAAAAGATAGATGCTTTGGCGTTAAATTACCTCCATATTTCGATTTAATTCACTTTGAACAAATGGCGGAAATATTAAATCAGTATCCATTAGATTTTATTACTTGTATAAATAGTATTGGAAATGGCATCATTGTAGATATTGAAAAAGAGGAAGTTGTAATTCATCCCAAAGGTGGATTTGGTGGGATAGGAGGAGACTATATAAAACCTACTGCATTGGCAAATGTTAGAAAATTTAGACAACTGTTAAAAAATGAAATAAGTGTAATTGGTTGTGGAGGAATAAAAAATGGTTCAGATGTTTTTGAACACATACTTTGCGGTGCGAGTGCTGTACAAGTTGGAACACAATTGATGCGGGAAGGCGTTTCTTGTTTTGAAAGAATTGAAAATGAATTAATTGAGCTAATGAAGCTAAAAGACTATTTAGATATAAATACATATAAAGGAAAACTAGGCGTTGTTAATTCTATGTAAATTCTCTATTAAGTTTTTAAAGTAATTTGTTTGGTAATTAATATTGTTAGATATTTGAGAAATTTTATTATAAACTTATAAAATACACTTATGTCAGTTTTGGTCCATCCTGCTGAAAAGCAGAAACAAAAAAAGTTTGGAGTTGAATCTTCATTTTTTCCACTAATTGAGCCTCATTTATTTTCGCAAGCAACGAAAAAAATGAGGCTTTTTTTTGAGCAAAAAGGCTTCTTGGAAGTACATACTCAAAATCGTTTAAGTATAATGGCTGCTTGTGAAGATCCGAGTACTATTGCTAGTTATAATTATGCTGGAGATATTTGGCCACTTCCTCAAACTGGACAAATGTGGTTGGAGTATGAATTGTTGACAAAACCAGATGCTGCTGGATATTTTTGCTTGAGTACAAGTTACAGAAATGAACCCAATCCTGTTCCTGGTCGTCACTGCTTGATCTTCCCTATGTTTGAATTTGAAATGCATGGAGGATTAGATGAAATGATAAAATTGGAGGCTGAATTCCTTGAATTCTTGGGCTTTGGTGACAAAGATTCTTTCCCTGGCGGTGATTATGCAGCAGTTGCAGAAGCTTATGGAGTTAAAGAATTGCAAAATGAGCACGAAGCAAAACTAGTAGACGATCACGGTCCAATATTCTTCTTAAAGAACTTCCCTGAATATACCAATCCGTTTTGGAATATGAAGAGAAATGAGCAAGATTACAACATTGCTAATAAAGTAGATGTTATTATGCATGGTCAGGAAACCATTGGTTCAGCAGAGAGAAGTTGCAATCCAGAAGAGATGCTGAAAGGCTTTGAAACAATTGAAGGGGGTGCTTACGCACAGAAACTTTATGACTTGTTTACAGAGACAAGAGTTAGAAAAGAACTAGACGAATTTTTGTCGCACAACTTTATACCGAGATCAGGCGGCGGAATTGGGATGACAAGGATGATTCGAGCGATGCAAATGTCAAATTTAATTAAGTAACGTTATTGGTTTTTTCCTTTAACGTTATTTTTTTATATAAAATATTAGGAGCCACTCTGGTAAATGACTAGAGTGGCTCCTGATAGATGCTTGGTAACTTATAGGTATAAATACTTGTGATTAACTTTAATATTTGTGCTATAGTTTTAATATTTTTTGGAAAAATATTGGTTGATGATTATTGTTAAATACTTTAACAAAATATGTGCCAGTATTTAATTCATTCATTTGGATGGTGTGCAATTGCTGAGAGGATTTTGAGCTCAATAATAATTTACCAGTAATTGAATAAATTTCAGTTGTGAAACTTGAACTATTCAAGCCCTTGTTTAAAAGGTTCAATTGGTTTTGCACTGGATTTGGAAAACAAACCATTCGCTGACTTGATGCTAATTCTTCGATTCCCATATCTGGATTTTCTGTACAAATGGTTACCAACTGGCTATCAATATTGATGGCTCCTGAAGTATCTTGAATGCTAAGTTGAACGGTATAAGTTTCTCCAAAATCAGGATAAGTAAAGGATGGGCTAAATTCATCTGTCGCTGCTCCTTGCCCAAAATCCCAACTCTGATCTATAACTGGACCTACGGAAGTATTTAGGAAATTTATTTTTCTACAATCCATTGGATCTGGCTCAAAAGAAAAAGAGGCGTGTCCTTCAGCTGGTTCGGCATCCGTTATAAAATCTATTGAGGCTACTGCTAATGTTTCTCCATTTTCAATATCAAAATTTATAGAGGCAACGGGGTAATTTACATCTTCTGCAAAGAATCTGTGAAATTGTGTTTTGAATGTTGTATCCAATCCCACTTCATTTGGATCAACTCCGATGGTACTCCAAATAATATTCGGAATATCATCGACAGGAATTTCAAAAGGTACTCCAAGCGTTTCACCAAATATTTGAAATTTTACATGAATGTCAAAAAACTCATTATATCTTAAAACTTCGTAAGTTGAATCTGGTAAAATCAATGAACCAAAGGCATCAATATTTACTTGAGAATTAAATGTTAAATTTAATCGTACAAAAGAAATCAAACTTGGTAAATCAAATTCTGTATCATCAGCTGATACATCCATTACAAAATTAGAACCTGAAGAATAGGTTAAGCCCAGCTTTCCGCCAGACCAAAATTTGTAAGGAAAGTCAGGAATCAAATTTTGCCTGCCTAAATCAACCACTTCCCCCAAATCTAAATCAGTATCCATTCCTAAAAAATAAACATTCCCATCTTCTCCTTTTTTGTAAAATGCGGTTGGGTTAGGGAGTGTCAGTGGTAACAAAGTATCTATATTCATTCCAATAATTGATCCCAATGATGCAGTTCTTGCAAACTCAGCATCATTAAATGTTTCAAACCCTGGTTCCGAATTTGCAGGTTCAAAATGAAGGATTTCAACATTATTAGAATTGTCTAAAAAGGAGTAATCCCAAACGCGTTCACCTGTAAGTTTATCAATTTCAATATCAGGATAACTATGAGATGATAAAACCTTTACGGTATTGATATTTGGTAAATCTTCTGGAAAAATTTCAATTTGTGCCTGTATTTGGCATAAGCTTAATACAAACAGACTTATGATAATTAGCTTAATATTCCCCATTAATTTGATGTTTATTGATAAGATGTAAATTTTAGACTTTTAATAGGGTATTTGTTACTAATCTTTAGTTAAGTAAGTGAACAAAAGTAATCAAGTATTCAAAAATCATCTTTTTCTGATTTACGGCGTTAAAAAAATAAACCTGGTTCGACATTCGATAGCCCTGCTACCGTGCGACGGACCGGCTTGACTTTTTTGCCGAATTGTCGGACCACTTGTAAATCAAAAAAATATTTATTTTGATTTACCCGATTACTTATGTCCACTTACTTATCAAGTTGATCTCTATAAATTTGATTTGTAAGTTGTCACTGTTTATTTGTACCTTTAGTTACATTCAGTTTTGATTATCTTACCTCAATTTCCCTAGCATGCAAGCGATTAAGATATATTGTTTACTACTAATTTGCTTATTTCCAGTTTTGTTAAATGCTCAATTGATTTCGGGATCTTTGTTACATGACGGAATAAATAGAACTTATAATATTTATTTACCTGCAAATATTGCACCCAATGCTCCTTTAGTATTTGCCATTCATGGTAGAACAGCTACTGCCACGGATCATATGAATCGTACAAACATGAATACTATTGCTGATAATTTTGGATTTGCAGTATGTTATCCTCAAGGCGAATTGAGTAATGCTGGTGTAACTTATTGGAACAGTGGAATGACCTTGGGGAATCATGATGATGTGGGTTTTTTAGTGGCGCTTGCGGCTGAAGTTCAGCAAACCTATCAGTTAAATCCATCAGAGACATTTGCGACTGGTTTTTCAAATGGTGCTTATATGTGTTATCATTTGGCTTGCAATGCTCCAGGGGTTTTTAAAGCAATTGCTCCTGTTGGTGGTTTGATGGCTGGCGATACTTATTATAATTGTTCGCCCGTACCAACACCTGTTTTTCATGTACATGGTTCTGTAGATGCGCTTGTACCTGCTGCTGGTTACCCTGATATGAATGATGGTTATGGTGAAGGCATTTCTGTGATAAATAGTATTAACTATTGGATTAGTATAAATAACTGTGGGGCTACAGTTAGAGATACTTTGAATATGCCAAGTGGTACCCAGGTTGTTAGAGATAAGTATGAAAATTGCAGCAATCCCATTTGGAATTATTTGGTTTTGGGAGAAGGGCATTCTTATCCGAGTAGTGCAAATGCACAAACTGATTTTCCTACCGCTCAAGAGGTGTGGAAGTTTTTTAGTCAGTTTACAAATCAGCCATATGTCGAGACAAACTTTGAAGGTGGAAATGGGGAATTGCTGGCTGTAGGAACAAATAATTATGTACAAATAGGTTCTGAATTTAAGACCAATGATACTAGAAATATTGTTTATTACTGTAAAATATTAGGATTGGATGCAACCCAACCTTTACAATTGGAAGCGATAACAGAATTTACGGGAGACTATACATTTTACAGTTATAATAATATAGATTGGTTTCGTTCAAATCCCAAAGTGGGCAATATCTTTACAGTGCCTTTACAGGGTAGCGAAATTTATGTTTCTTTTTTTGAGCCTTATTTATATTCGAGGATTAGCGTTTATTTAGACAGTTTGCAAAATGCTCCACAGAATATTTATGAAGTATCAGACTTGACAGTAAGTGAGGGAGGCAATCCTGTTGAAATGGTTAGAATTACAGATCCTTGTGTGGATGATACAGATAAAAAACTGATATGGATCAATGGAAGAATGCACAATTTTGAGCAGCCGGCAAGCTATGCGACGGAGGGGATGTTGCGGTTTTTGGTATCCAATGATGAACAAGCAAAACGACTGAGGAAAGAAGCTATAATTTATTTTGTCCCTATGATGGATGTTGAAGGAGCCATTGATGGAAAGACAGGAAAAGATCAAAATCCAGTTGATTTTAATAGAGATTGGATTTCACCAAGTCACAATTCACATTGGAATGCAACAGTTGCAGCTAAAAACTTGCTAGGCGCAATTACAGCTCAAAACGAGCTTTCCATTTTTATTGATATGCATTCAGTTGCACCGACACAGTTTGGAAACTTTCATTTTATTTACAGTGATCCAGATCAAGTAGTAAAAGGACAAAATTTTATTGATAGAACAAACTTTAACAATGGATACCAATATGATTCAGGTATTTTTTCTGCTATAAATACAGCTACTTCACAAGATTATGCTTTGATACATTTATCTACTCCAAGTCTTTTGTCCATTACACCAGAAACAGAATTTAACTTTGCAGAAGCAGGTGTTTTGTGGACTACCAATAAGTTGATAGGACAAGGAATTTCATTTGGAAAAGCTTGCTCTGATTACATAAACGGAACAGAATTTGCCAATCAAATTGTAATTGATAATACAGATGTTGCAAATATCAGTACAACTGGAACATGGATTAATTATAACAGTCCAGATGGATTTTATAATACTGATTATGTTTTTGTGAATGCAAATACAAATGCAACTTACACCTTTAATTTTTCAAGCTTACAAAGTGGCTTATATGAAGCTTCTATGTTTTATCCCAGTGACGATGTAAATGCAACTAATGTTAATTGTCAATTGACACATCCAAATGGTACTAGAAATTATGTTGTTGATCAAACTATTTTAGGTGGTCAATGGCGTTTAATAGATTCTTTGACACTTGCAAATAATGCAAGCAATGTTTCTTTTACAATTGATGCGAATAATACGGATGGATTTGTTGAAGCGGATGCATTTAGATTGCGTCGTATTGATAACCTTACAACAACTAACCCCAATTGCAATATTATAGATGTAAATATCAAAGTTTTTTTGGAGGGAGCGATGGATTTTACTGGTCTTACTGAAATGCATACTAAACTGAATGATTATGGGTTAATTCCAATAGCACATCCTTACAATGTTGCTCCATATAGTTTTATAGGTGGAGGAGTAATCACTGCTTTGCCTATAAATGCAGTTGATTGGGTGCTGATAGAATTACGTAATCCGCTTGATACGGAAGAAATACAA
>JAHDGP010000114.1 GCA_020627525.1 Bacteroidota bacterium | reverse complement strand
AAATTGAAAACAACGTTGATCAATTGTATTTTTGGAATTATAATTACAACTTTGCTTATGGGTATTTTGTTATTGGTGAGTTTGAAAATGCACAAAAATATATCGTAAAACTGTTGAATAGACCCGTTTTAAAAAATAGGAAAGACTATTTTATTGCTACTCAAGTTCTTAATTTATTTATACATTTTGACCTGGGTAATTTTGAACATTTATCTTATCAAATAAAAAATAGCAAACAAACCATAAAAAGACAGGAATATTATTTTGGTTTTGAAAAAACGGCCTTAGAGTTTATCTCTAAGTTGTACAAAATAGATGAAAACGAAAAACAAGCATTGTTACAGGAATACAAAGAAAAGTTTGAGAAATTAAAACAAAGACCATGGGAAATAGATGCTTTTGAAAAGTTTAATATTTTATGGTGGATAAAACAAAAATTGGGAAGCATTGGCAATCCAAAAGTGGTAAAATAAATGGCAGATAAGAAAAAATCAACTATACTTTTCAAATTGATAAAGTCGATGACTCAAAGTGAGAAACGATATTTCAAAATGTTCGTATCAGTTTTTGAACGAAAAGACAAAACCTATGTTAAGCTTTATAATGCAATTGAAAAACAAAAAGTATATGATGAAAAAGCATTAAAAGAAAAATTTGCGAATGAAAAGTTCGTCAAACACTTTGCGGTTGTAAAAAACGGTCTTTATAATATGATTTTAAAATCTTTGCGATTTTATTATTATAATGAAGATGTTCGAGAAAAGGTTGCACAGTATAAAAGTAATTTTAAAGTTTTAGTTAGAAAAGGTTTTTTTTCGGAAGCTAAAATACAATTAGAAAAAGCTGTAAAAGTTGCTGATGAACGTCAGTTGATTGAAGAACAAATTGACTTGGCAGAACTGAAAATAAGTTTATTTACACAAATTGATTATAAAAATCACAAACTCGAAATATTTGAAAAAACATTAGAACTACCATTTATATATCTTGAAAAACTAAAAGATTATTTACATTATAAAAAGTTCACTACAAAACTTGATTATGCATTATTGAGGAATAAAATAAGAACTGAAGAAGTGCAAAACACCATTGCTGATATATTAAATGATCTTAATTTAGAAAGCGATATAGAACCACTAACTTTTCGTGCTAAAAATTTAAAATACCATGCAAAATTAGCTTGTTTTGTTTCAATGAAAGACTATAAGAATGCTTTCGAAGAAAGTAAGAAGCTCTATAATTTAACAGTAAAAGAAAGTTCCTTTTTTAAACTCTTACCTTTCCATAATGTTGGAGTTTATAATAATTATTTATTTACGGCAATGAAGGTAAAGTCATTAAAAGAATGCAAAACAATTGCTAACGGGTATTACAAAATATTAACTAAAACAAAAGCAAAAAATATTGACTTACACGATTATGAAGGTCGCTTATTTGAATCCACTCATCATTTTATATTGGAACACTATTTATTCAAAAATGATTTTTCTAAAATAAAGCCAATATTATCAGAAATAGAAACTGAATTAAAAAAAATTGAAGACAAACTAAGTCCTTTTTTATATATATTTTACAATTACAATATTGCTTACGCTCATTTTGGAATCGGAAATTTTGAAACAACTCAAAACTATTTGATTAAGTTACTCAATTTTGCTGAACTCAAAAGCAGAAAAGATTATTTCACAGCTGTACATTTATTGAATATTTACAATCACTATGAATTGGGAAATATTGAACACTTAATTTCTCTTATTAAGAATACTAGACAATTGATTAAAAGGCAAGAATATTTATTTCCATTTGAAAAATTAGCAATTGAACTTTTATCAAAATTATCTAAAGATATTTCCAAACAAAAAAGCAAAACTATCTTAATCAAGTATTCAAATATTTTCAAAGAATTATCTGAAAATATTTGTGAAAAAGATGCTTTTGAAAAATTAAATTTAATTTGGTGGATAGATAAACAGTTGAAAAGCATTTCATAAAAAAACCCTTCCAGCAAAATGTTGCAGGAAGGGAATAGAGAGACAATAAAGTGTTTAAGTAACAGGACTCATCTTAATACGACATTATATATTCAAATTCGTATAAGTTTGTTATACCTTGGTATTTTAATTTTATTAAAGCAAGTCAAAAACCAAATAAGTAACACCATTGTTAATCCGAAAAACTGAAAACTGATAATATTATAAGTATAATTTATTATTCGCATTAAAATCCCAGGCTCTAGCCCAACTTGAAAACGTTCGTAATTATCTGAAAATTTCAGCATCAATGCAACCCAAATTTTCAAATTAGTAAATAAATAAATAAAAAGCAATCCGTATAGAGTTGGAAGTATTTTTTGAATCCAAGACATGGGAGTTGCTAATATTAAAGTAATGTAAAATACAATTAATAGTCCTGTAAAACTCCAAGAATTAATTGGAAATTTAATAGTTGTAATATTGACGTGTTTCAAACCTTTTCTCAAACCTTCTTTTCTCGCTCTTTGTTTTTGTTGCTTACTACTCATTACAAATAACAAATCATATTCATCATTTTTATTCTGATCTTTTTTGAATTGCACTTCGCCACCCGATCCAAAATCGCTAAATAATGCTGTCGCATTTTTCTTAAATATTTTTGAAAACTTACTTTTAAAATCACCTAAGTGAGTAAGCAGTAATATAGCAGCATATATTACAATAAAAATACCTAAGCGCTTTGTCAAAAATTTTGATAATTCATTCATGTATTAATTATTTCTCGCCACTAACCCAACCTACCCATTTCAGCAAAGCAAACAAGGTTAATAATATAAATGCAATTTGCCAAATACTTTCATGCATTAAATCAAATATTCCTGGCAAATGAACACCTGTTAAAAAAAGGCTTATAACTCTTATCAAATTTAATAAAATCAAAAAAGAAAAACCAATTAAAACTCCTTTAGCTTTTTGACTTATTGTGGCAGGGTAAATTAGAATGGCACATAAAAATATTGCTAAACCCTCAACTCCATCACAACCATTTTTTATGCTGATTGAAAAATTACTATTTCCAACAGTATCATTTAATATATTAACGGAATAACCAAAAATATTAAGAAAACTGCCTGCTAAATATGCATACAAGCAAGATATAGGTAAAATGATATTTTCTTGAATGAATGGTGTTGCCCAAAATATATAAAAAACGATCATCAAAGTAAAAAACTTTAAGAGCAATTTATTAATTGGATTGCTCTTCAGCTTTTCCCAACTTGAATTTATCGAAAGGGATGAACCTCTGTTTTCAATAATTTGTTTCTTTTGTTGATTTTTTTTCTTTGTTTTCTTTTTCATCGTTACCACGCATTTATTCTTAACATCCTCTAAATTAAAACCATTCAATTCAGTTTATCAAAGAAAACATTCCAAACAAATTTGTTTGGAATGTTTTCCTAAGTACTCTGGATAATAAATTCTGCATGAATTTAATTTCCAGTGCACTAAGGATTAGTAAGTAATTTTCAAAAATGGTAATTTAAATTATAGTCTTATTATTTCTCATTTATCAAAATTAACAAATGTATAAAGTAGGCAAAAACTGGTCCTGCAATCATGGTTCCTACAAAGTCTGTAGTTGTTATTGAACCATAAACTGCCAACGTTCCAATTCCTGCAATTATAGCTAAAAATGCAGTAAACAACATTGCTTTTACAAATACAGATTTCACAAAAGGATAAGAACTTGGAGCGTACATATTTGGAACAGAAGAAGTTTTCGCTCCCGCTGTACTTAATTGTCCTGCCGTAACTGAAACAGTCACAAAAGTCAAAGTTAACAAGGTCAATAATATCAATCCCCATTCAGACATTGTTGGGATTGCCGCTGGATTTGGAGGACAAGCTGAACAAGTCGCACCACCACAATCAACTCCTGTTTCATCACCATCCATAACACCATTTGAACAAGTATCTCCTGTTGGACAAGCAGGGCAAGTAGCACCACCACAATCAACACCTGTTTCATCGCCATTTTGAATGCCATCATCACAGGTTGCTCCTGTTGGGCAAGCTGGACAAGTGGCACCACCACAATCAACTCCTGTTTCATCGCCATTTTGAATGCCATCATCACAGGTAGCAGTTGATACAAATGCATCTACAATTTGGTTGCAAGTTTGAATTTTTTCTATATAACAAAAAGCACCTGACTCAGATGTATTGTCAGCAGTAATTGTATAACAAAATTCAAAATCGTTATCCTTTGGAAGGTTAAAGCCAGTCAAAGCCCCATCGTGAACCAATTCACACATATCATCAGTAACATTATAAACCTCAAGCGTAACAGTT
Source organism: Bacteroidota bacterium (assembly GCA_020627525.1). GTDB lineage: Bacteria > Bacteroidota > Bacteroidia > Chitinophagales > UBA2359 > JAHDGP01. Next base: position 6,940 of record JAHDGP010000114.1, on the reverse strand, counting down.
GCAGGACCACATTCTGTCAAAGGATCACTTTCACTGTTCCAAATTTCCATATCTGTTTGAACATATGTATTTATACCATACTCATCAATAGTAGACGAAAATGGGGTATTCAAACGAAAGCACCAAGTAGCTGTAGGTTTATGACTATTGAAGTTGGAATTAAATCTTTCCTAAAAAGAGATTTGTCATATGAATTTAGACGATTATAAAAATCTATGGCTTTTTCATATCTTTTTTCAGCAACAAAGCTTACCATAAAAGCGAAGTCAAACAGCGCCCAATATGGTATGCCAATCAAACCAGCATATTCTTCTCTAATGCGATTAATCGTATCTTGTAAAAAGATGATTTCATCAAAATCTCCTCTTTTTAGATAAAGAGAAATCAAGAGAATATAGTAAGTTCTTTCAATTTTTGCTTTGATTGTATTTTTATTTGCCGCTCTAAATTTTTTAGGAAATTCTATAAAATGTTCCAAATGAGTTTTCATTTCATCATACCTAAAAGTGAGAAAACAGGCATTCAAGAAATTATTGTAAACATTAATATAGACATCAATGCGTTCTTGTTTTTGATGCGAAAACTCATCCCAATATAATATTTGCTCCTTATATATTTTATAATAAGTCTCATAGTCATTTATATAATAATACTTACTGGCTTCAAGTATTGCAAAGTTGGTATTGAATAAAAATGAGGTACGTTTATCTTTTAAAGCTTTTAGTTTTTCAAGCGATTCATACTTATCATTGACAACCGTTGAATTTCTTTGGTTTCGGTATGGATTTGATATTTTCATCTCTTTAATAAGTCCCCACAAATGAAAATAATCACTTATTAATAATACATTGTTTATGCATTCATTGATGAACTGTTTGTGCTTTTCTAATGATTTTTGATTGCCAAAACCTGCATTGCGTAAGCGAATCATCCAAAAATCTACCTGTGTATAAAAATGAAACAACTCATACTTTTTAGCTATTTTCTCTGCTTTAGATAAGTGCTTTTCACTTTGCTCAATAAGCCCTTTTTCAAAGAGTATTTCAACATTTAATAACAATTCAATGATCTGTCGAGTGGCTGATTTACCTGCATTATAAGCACGTAAACTTTTCATAATCAAGTTATAAAGATAATTATTTCGAGATTCTAATGAGGGATTATTTTTTATCTCTCCCTTTTTTACACTCATCTGTTTCAGAATATACTGCTTGTCATATTCATCGCATTGGTCATAAATATCAAATAGCCGTAAATAAACAATATCGTCTTTCTTATGCTGTTGTTTGACAAAAATTTTGAAGTACCGCTTTTCAGACATTTCAAGCGATTTGACTAAGTCGAATACAATATTTTTTTTTGACATAGCTTTTTCCTGGACATTATAAAATTGCAAAACTAATTCAAATTATATTGTAGTAAACAATTTTTATCAATAAAAAAATTTTGCAATTATTAAGTTCAAGCACCAATAATAGACTTAGTTTGAAAAAACAAATGCAAGAATGGGTTAACACTGAACAATATAAAATACAAATATTATGTCGCACAAAATTTTATTAAATGCACTTAATAAAAATCCCTTCTGGCAAAATTTTGCCAGAAGGGATTAAGAGGGTATTTGAATAACCAACAAAAATTTAAACCATTGCTATTTCATCAAAATCATTTTCTGTGTGGTTTGATGATTTCCTGCAATTACAGAATAGTAATAAATTCCTGATGGATATTGACTTCCATCAAAAACTACTTGATAACTGCCTTTACTTCTAACTTCCTCATCTAACAAAACAGCCATTTGTTTGCCTGTAGCATCAGTAACAAATATCGAAACGGGGGTTTCTTGTTCCACCGTAAAATCAATTGTTGTAGATAGAGCAAAAGGATTGGGATAATTTTGACTTGCTATTTTAGTAGTTAATTGTTCAACTTTATTAGCTACGACAGGTTCTTGATCTATATTTTCATTAGGTAATTTTCCTGAACGAACAAGCTCAGTCATCCTTGCAGTATATTCTGCTGCTGGTTCAAATTGTACATCTTCTACAATTATTCTGTAGCCACCAGATGAGTAGGTTCCGCCAGAACTACCGCCTCTTGTACCATCTTTGGTGCCACCGTGACCTGGACCAACTGTACTTACTCCTCCTCCTGGATTGACGACTCCGTCGTCAATCGCAACCATAAAACGCTTTCTAGTTTCTTGCCATTCTGTGCATTCGTTCCAAACACCATGTTTGATAAAATACCATTCATTAACTACTAAATTATTAGTAAAAACACAAACATTGGTATTCACTTGCTCAGGATTTCCAGGCACTTCCTCTGCTCCTGATGGAGGCACAACCCCATTCGGAGCATAATATATATCCCATAAGTTATTGTAGTATAAAAAATTAACCCCACAAGTTAATAATACTTGTACACCGCCTTGCGTGCTTCCTGATACTGACATTGCAAAATCTGTAGTATAACTTTCATTTGTGCATTCAGACAATACGAAATCATCTAAGTTAACAGATACCTCGTAGTCTCCACCAGAGCCGCAATTGCTCTTGTGTTCAAGTTCTGGTCTAAACCATAATTGAGAATAATTCTGACTTGGAACAAAAGACTGTGTAACGTATACCCAATCTGAAAATGTAGTCGTATACTCTGCGCCCCAAACTTCAGAATCCGACGAAGAAATTTCTGGGGTAGTACTTTCGTTAGAACACCCTATTGATGGACCGTCGGTATTTGTTTGGTTATTCGTAAGTATCCATTTGGCATTCAGTATATCACAGTAATCAAAACCTTTACATTTAATGGCAAAAGTTATTTCATAAGAATTTCCCGCTTCAAAATCGTATTCTAAGGCAATACCTTCCGACTGACTGGCTGAACTTGATGAGCAATTATTTCCTTTCCATCTGGCATAAAGATTTGCATATTTTGAACCCTCAATTGGAGCTGTAGAACCAATTCCAGAAGAAATATTGGGATTTGCATTTGTACTTATCCAAGAGGGAATACATCCTTCATAAAATGCATGTCCTTCATAATCACAATTATCATTATTAAAACCTTCTGTCAATATTACACTTGAAGCCAAAGGCTGTGCATTTATATTATTCGCAAAAAACAACAACAATACTATGCATACAAAAATATTTATATAATTCTTCATAATTATTTATTTAAATGTTTCAAAATTTCAATTTATTTTTTTAACCTAATTTCAGACACACCTTGCCTAGTAACAATTTTACTTGTTTATTAAAATGACGAAAAGTGTATTTATTAATTTTAAGAGGATAGAATAAAAAGGCTCCACTCAACCCTAAAATAAAGCGGAGCCATGAATTTTTGTTGAATCAAAACAAAGGCAAATTCAAACCTGTCAGCAAAGCGTAAGTATCAAAAACACTTTATTTTACTTTGGAGGCACAAAACACACATTAACTATGTATTTACACCCGTTGATACTTTTTAACCAAAACATCAGACTAAATTTTCAAGATCAATCTATTTTCAATGCCAATCTTACACACTTCTACCGATAAGCTTTGTTCAATATTGAAACAATTCTATTTAGTCTGACTTTCGGTTTATTAATCTACAAAAACTAAATGGGGTATTTCTTTTGATTTAACGAAGTGATAAGATCAAATTTATGTATAAATATTTTTTTCAAAATTCTAATTATCAAAATTTTGAATTATATTTTAATGATTTCAAATTGGTTTTATCACTTATCGAGTAGGGTTTTAAATATCAGGCAAAAGTGGTTTTCATTCCCCATCCCACTTTTAGCCTGATATATTTAAGTAACAATTTACTTATTGCTTATAAATTTTCTGATTAAACTGCCCGCCAGGTGTATTTATTACTAAGAAGTAAATCCCACTAGACAATTCATTTAAATCGTATTGTTGATTGTATATGCCTTGATATTTTAATTCATCCAACATTAATTGTTGTACTTTTTGTCCTGTGGTATTGTACAAGCTCATACTCACTGGTCCTTCTTGGTTTAGTTCGTAATTAATGTTTATTTTGTCTTGGACAGGATTTGGATAAATATTTTTTACAGAATTTGTAAAATTGCTGTTTAAGTTTTGACCATTTTTATTCGCTACACCACCACATTCTTGAAAAATAATATTACCACATTCTTTGTCTCTAGCAATCACGCAGTAATTCCAAGTATAACTTTTATCTAAACCAACAGCTGGCGTTTCTTTGGTCGTATATATTGCAGCATCTGCTACATCGTAAGATTGGGTTGTACCAAAAAACCATTCATAATCAGCATTAAGAAGTTGAGGTACAACTGCAAAATTATTTTTGCCATTGCGCTTTTCTTCTGCTACTTTCAACTCTGTTTCGTCTGCAACTACATTAAACAAATTTAGAACGGCTCCTGATTCACATTTATCATCCAAGCTAGACAATTGTTTTGATCTACAGTACAAACGCTCCTTAATATCTGCGATAGACATTGCTGGATATTTCTCCATCATCAATGCTACTGCACCGGTTACGTGTGCTGCCGCCATAGATGTGCCTGACAATGAACCGTAGCCTGTTACAGCTTGAGAGTAACAACCTTTTCCATAATAATTTATTCCATTCGCAGACATTGCACTTACACCTGTTGGATAAGTACTGAAAACACATTCTCCTGGAGCAGCAATGTGTGCATAATCGTCTCCATAATTAGATCTGCTATATAAGCCTTCAAACTCATTGGTCGCAACAACTGATATAATATTTTCCAAAGTCTTGCTATAAGTAGCTGGATAATATCCTGCTGTTGAAAGATCAGCACTATTGTTTCCCGCTGCACAAATAAATAGTGTATTGTTATCAAAAATATTTTCTATTGATTCATATAGTGACAAGCTGCATTGACTACCTCCATAACTATTGTTTATCACTTTTATGTTGTTATTAACACAATAATCTAAAGCAGAAATTATATTAATAATTTCACCAGCACCATCATCATCAAAACATTTCAAAGCAACCATTTGAGCACTGTGACAAATGCCTGCCACCCCAATACCATTGTGCCCTTCTGCTGCTATTGTTCCTGCAATGTGAGTACCGTGAATATCTTTTGCATAGTCATCTGGACGAGGATCGTTGTCATTGTTTACAAAATCCCATCCAATAAAGTCATCTACAAATCCATTGCCATCGTCATCAATTCCGTTTTCATCACCTGGATCAAAAATCCATTTAGAACCATCCCACTCCAATACTACACCGTCTCCATCTGCGTCTTCTCCAAGATTTTGATAAATATTGTTTACTAAATCTTCATGTTGCCAATCAATACCAGAATCTACTACACCAATGACACCACAATTTTTGCTATAATCTACAGCATTTATATTTCCTGACGAACTGTTAAGCGCCCATTGATTACTGAAATACTGATCGTTTGAAGACAAACCGTATTCGTAATTAGGTTCTGCGTACAAAATCTCAGATTGATTGTTTAAAAAATCAACTTTCTTTTGATAGTTTGTTGTGAATTCTTCCTTAGTTCCTGAACGAACTTTCATATTGTTTGGTAATTGCCAAACTTCAGCTCCTATATTAGATACAGACTTTACAACTTTTACTCCCAAGTTATTTTGTAACTTTTTATATTCACTTTTTAGATTAGGATTCACTTTCACAATAACTTCATCCGATGCAACTGTTATCACACCAAGTTGAGCTCCACCACCTGGACCACATATTTCACAAACTGGGTTATTGGGAAACAGATCACAATCAATTGCTCCCCCTCTGTAATTACTTCTGTCACCTTCTAATTGTCCAAACGTATTAAAAGATATTAACACATTCGCACAAACTATTACCAATAAACATTGACAAATTCTATTTAAAAAATATTTCATGATACTTACTTTTACTATTTAGTTTAATTTAATAGCCTAAAGTTAGAATATTACGATACCACTAGAAACTACATTTTTTTAACAAAATACCACATCTAATGAATAAAAAGAATCACATCTTTCTGATTATCAATATTTTAAAATTAAATTTTCAAAAATTTGTCTCACGACAAAATTGATATTGAATAAGAAAGTTCTTAACTATAAGCCTACAAGTTCAAGATTAAAATTCAATCAAAACACACCATCTTAAAGAAAACATGCTTTTATAATGACAAATACAAGTAAAATCCTTCACTATATTAATACATTTGATCCCACTACTTTAAAATCATTTAAGTTATTCATTGATTCCCCCTATTTCAATAACAAGGAAGAAATGGTCATTCTTTTAAATCTGTTTAAAAAGACCAAACCTTCTGAAGAATCACAGCTAAACAGTAGAGTAATTCACAGAAAAATCTATTCAAAAACGACATTCAATGAGCGTAAATTACAGAGGGTTCTTTCTGCATTTCTCGCTCTTATTGAACAGTTTATTGCGCACAATCATTTACAAAAAAATGAGTTTGAACAACAGCAAAGGATACTCGAATACTGCGAAAATAACGCATTATATCCTCAGTTGGTAAATTATTTGGAAAAATTTGAACAATTCTATCAAAATAAAACCGTCAAAACTGATACTGATTACTTTGATTATTACAGTATACTTTTCCAAAAATTCAACTATTATTCTATCACCAACACAGAAAATAGCAATGAATACAAAATCCACGATTTATTGAATGAAGCCACAGACAAACTAGATAACTGTTACCTAATAAATAAACTAAGAGCCATTGCAGTTTCACATAGTCAAAGCAAAATTATTAAAACAACGGAACAAACAATTCTTTTTAATGAAATAATGGAATTGGTAAGGGATTCAATGTATTTGGAAACTCCTTTGATTGAAGCTTACTACAATGTTATTTTGTTCATGAAAGACCACACAAATGAAGAAAGTTTCAACAATTTGCAATCATTACTTCAAAAAAATG
>JAHDGP010000113.1 GCA_020627525.1 Bacteroidota bacterium | reverse complement strand
TACCCTGCTAGTACGGTTAAAATGCCAGCTGCTATTTTGGCAATGGAAAAAATATCGGCAACAGTATGCAGAGCTAAAAATGTCTTCTTTGGCTTCTGTAAAAAATTCAGGAACGCTCAAGGCAAAACTTAGACCTTTTTTAAATGTCCTCAAAATCATTTCTTTTGGTTTGTTGGTAATTGCATTTGCTCGCCCTCAAGATACCTTGAAAGAAGAAAAAATCACTACAGAAGGAATCGACATTGTTTTGGCAACAGATATTTCTGGATCGATGTTGGCAAGAGATTTTAAGCCTGATCGTTTAGAAGCTTCAAAAAATACAGGAATTGAATTTATTGAAGCTCGTACAAATGACAGAATTGGTCTGGTTGTTTTTGCAGGAGAGAGTTTCACACAATGTCCTCTAACAACAGACCACGATGTTTTGAAAAAATTACTGAGTGAAATAAAGAGTGGTCTCATCGAAGATGGAACTGCGATTGGAATGGGATTGGCGACTGCTGTAAATCGTTTGAAAGACAATGAATCAGAAAGTAAAATCATCATTCTTTTGACAGATGGTGTCAATAACAAAGGATTTATTGATCCATTGACTGCATCGGAAACGGCCAAAGAGTTTGATATAAAAGTTTATACCATTGGTGTTGGTTCAAAAGGAATGGCACCATACCCTCAAAAAGATATTTTTGGAAGAACTGTTTTGCAAAATGTGCAGGTGCAATTAGATGAAGATCTATTGAAAGAAATTGCAGCTAATACAGGTGGAAAGTATTTTAGAGCAACCAATAATACGAGCTTACAAAAAATCTACGAAGAGATTGATCAATTAGAGAAAACAGAGGTCGAAGTTACTTCTATAAAAAGATACAAAGAGTTGTTTCATCCGTATGCCATTATAGCTGCTTTATTGTTGATTTTTGATGTATTGTTAAGACAAACATTTTTTAGAGGAATTGTTTAACAAGTTGTTTTATGTTTAGATTTGAAAATGAGAATTATTTATGGGCATTGCTCATCATTCCAATACTGCTTGTATTGTTTTGGTTGGCTATGCGTTGGCGTAAAAATGCTCTAAGCAAATTTGGAGAATCTTCATTAATCAACAAACTTGTTCCTGATTTATCTTTTAATAAGCAGCGATTAAAGTTTTTACTTTATCTCGGAGCAATAGCCTTTACAATTGTTGGATTGGCGAATCCGCAAGTCGGTAGCAAACTTGAAAAGGTAAAGGTTCAGGGAGTAGATGTTATGATTGCCATTGATGTCTCTAAAAGCATGCTTGCTGAAGATTTAAGCCCCAATCGTTTGGATGTAGCTAAAAGGTTGGTTTCTAAACTAATTGAAAAGCTGGGCAACGATCGTATTGGGTTGATTGTTTTTGCGGGAAATGCCTATCTGCAAATGCCACTTACGGTTGATTATTCGGCTGCTAAAATATTTTTAAAAACCATTAATACCGACTTGGTTCCAACGCAGGGAACAGCACTTGGTCAAGCTATAGAATTGGCAAAGGAAAACTTCGATCAGGAACAAAATAAATTTAAGGCGCTTGTATTGATTACTGATGGTGAGAACCACGAAACGGGTGCACTCGATGCCGCAGAAGATGCACACGAAGAAGGGGTAGTCATTCACACCTTAGGAATAGGATCTGAAGAGGGAGCACCCATTCCTGAATTTAGCAGAGGGAGCAAAATAGGCTATAAAAAAGACAAGGCTGGAAACATTGTTAATTCAAAAATTAAAGAAGATATATTGATGGAAATTTCGGAATCTACTGATGGAAAATATTTCAGGGTAAAAGGTTCTCAAGGGGAAATTCCTAAAATAATAAACCAGTTAAAAGACATGGAGAAAAAAGATTTTGAAGATCGTGTCTTTACTGATTACGCTGATCAATTTCAATATTTCTTATTCATTGCATTGCTTCTTTTATTGTTAGAGTTTTTCATTTCAGAAAGAAGTAAAGGTTGGTACAAAAACTTCAATTTGTTTGGTACAAAAGAAGCGACGGTAGAAAGTAAGTAAAACATCTTTCACAATTTATGTGCTTATTACTAAATTATGAAAGATGCCTTTATTGGATTAATTCAAAAACTGTTTTACATTTTCCAAAAACCAAACTGGTTCATCCCACATAATGAAATGCTTAGCAGTTTCTGCCATTAGTATTTCACAGTTTGCAGCTTCCTTAAATTGTGTTTTATAAATATCTGCGGTCATTTCTTTCGTTATGCCGTAGTCTTTTCCTGCCGCCCAGCTTCCCATTACCAAAATAGGACATTTTGCCAAAGCCATTTTCTTTCTCAAGTCTGTTGACATAATCTCATACATTGCCTGCGCTACCGTTTTTCTATCCGCCTGTAAAGACCATGCCAAAGCTGTCTCAATCTTATCCTCATCAGTAATCATTGCTGCAAGCGTCATTTTTTGCTGACCTTCAAAAGCATCCTCTGGTGTGTTGAGCATCATGTTTTTCATCATTTCAGCTTGTGGCTTTGCCGACTCTTCATTAGCTGAAGGCATCATTGCTGCTGAGTAAAAAGGGAAAGAATCCACAATGATAATTTTCTCTACCAATCCATCATTGTTTTGAGCAATCGACAAAGACAAAAAACCGCCCAAACTGTGTCCCATTAAAATTGGTTTTTCTTCCAATTTCGTCTTAATATAATTCACAACTTCTTTCTCTATCTTAGGTAAATAGGCATCTTTATAATCAAATGGAGCTTGATCGGCAAAGCCTGCCAATGTTAAAATGTGACACTCGTATTCTCTTTGTAAGTCCTCCACTGATTCATTCCAAACTTCGCCAGAACAACTAAGCCCTGGAATCAAAATCAAAGGTTTCCCTTCACCGATTACCTCTACATCAAAAGCTTCTGTAACTGCCTTCTTTTGCGAAAAAACATTTAAACCGATAAACGTGATTAGTAAAATGCTGATTAGGTTTTTCATTGTTCCAATTTTATTGATTTGAAAAATTATTAAAATCCATTTTTTATTTCTAAAAAAATTTTGTACTAGTCGCCTTCTTACTATAGGAAGGTTGCCAGTAGTAATCATTAGATCATTATCCAATAGATTTCTTACAGATGAATCAAAAAAATTTACAATGAAAAAAAATCCCTCCACTTTGTAAGAAATTTAGAATTAGCGTATCTAACGATTACAAGCTCTTTATAAAATGAATAAATCAGACAAAGAAAATAGGTTTTTAACCATTTTGGAAAATCACAAAGATCAGGTTTACAGAATCTGCTGGGGTTTTACAAAGGAAAAATCTGATGTTGAAGATTTATATCAAGAAGTCATGCTGAAAACCTGGAAAGGGTTGGATGGTTTTGAAGGACGCTCTTCTATTTCAACTTGGTTGTATCGAGTTACAGTGAATACTTGTTTGCTTTGGAAAAAGAAAAACAAGCACTCAATAGAGTTAAACGAAAAGCATCAACACAAGCCTGAATTTATCAGTGGCTCGCAAGAAGATTTATTAATCCAAAATGAAAAAATTTTAAAGTTAAAAAGTGCTATTCAAAGATTGAATAAGATGGATAAAACCATTGCTCTTTTAATTTTGGAAGAGATGTCTTATGAGGAAATTTCAAAAATAACGGGCTTAAACATCAATCACATAGGTGTTAAAATTCACAGAATTAAACAACAATTAAAAAAATTAATGCAATGACATTTTTAGATGATTTTGGTTCTGACTGGAAAAATATAAAACATCAAGATTCTGGGATTGGCAATGAAAAATTTTCTCTTGACAATCATCAAGTTCTGGATAAACTGATTGCTTCAGAAAAGCGAGGGCAAAAATTGGTTCGAACCGGTATGGTTATGGGCATTATTGGGTTGACAATCGGTTTGGGAAGCGTTTTATATTTTAGCCAAAGTTTACAAATAATCATTGGGGCAATTATTTGCATTTTTGCAATTTGCTACATGATCTATCAATCTCGTAAATTAAAAATAGATATAAACTATCAAGAAAAGTCAACTATTGATTTCTTAAAATACAGTAAAGAAAAATTACAAACACGTCTAAAACTTGCCAATAGAAGTGGTTGGATATATGTATTTATTTTATGTATTGGAATGACCATCATCAACCATGCAATTTTTGAATCTACAGATTCAACTCCCATGCTTGTTTTTCAATTTGCATTACCTTTTGTAATTGGAGTTGTTACGATGATTTCTGTAATCATTTCCAATAAAAAAATACAAAGAAAGCAGTATGATCCAATAATTTCAGAAATTGAGGAACTACTTCAAGAGCTCAAATCTCAATAACATTTCATAACTGACTATTCAAATTGTCTAAGATTTTTTGTTCGAAATTTGTTTAAAAACATCCCCACAATCTATGTTTTTAGCGATAGCTCTTTGAGAAACCATTAAACTTTATAAAAATTTCGTTAAAATTTCTAAGATTGTGCAAGTCAAACATGTAGAAGTTTACTATTCTGGAATTACTACTGTATTTTTGTATAAATTTTTCTTTGATGAAATTTATAAAATCAATTTTTACCCTTTTATTCCTTTTTTGTTGGATGAGTACCTCTTCCATTGCTCAAAGTGAAACTACTTTGGCAAGAGAAGGAAATGATCTATTTGTAAAAGGTCAACATGTAGATGCGGAACTAAAATATAAAAAATCGCTTCGTGCAAATGAGGAGAATGACCTTGATGCTGCGGTTTACAATCTCGGCAATGCCCTTTTCGAACAACAACGTTTTGATGAGGCAGTTGAGCAATACAACCATGTTGTTAGTACCATCAAGGACAAAGAGACAAGGGCAGATGCTTTTCACAATTTGGGCAATATCTATATGATGCAGCAAAATTTAGAAGAAGCAATTGAAATGTTCAAATCTTCACTCCGCTTAGACCCAAACGATGATGAATCTAGATACAATCTTGCTTATGCCAAAGAATTATTGAAAAACGAAAGCAAAGAAGAAAAAGAAGAAAGAAAAAAACAATGCGATAATCCTAAAGATAGCGACGAACAAAACCAAGAGAAAAAAGAAGAACAAGAGAAGAAAGATCAAGAAAAGAAAGACGAGGAGCAAAAAGACGAAGAAGAAAAAGAGCAAGAAGAACAGGAGAAAGAGGAGCAAGAGAAAAAAGACGAAGAAAAGAAAGACGAGGAGCAAAAGGACGAGCAACAAAAAGATCAAGAGCAACAAGAAAAAGAAGAACAGGAGAAAAAAGAACAAGAGCAGCAAGAAAAAGAAGAGGGCGAGGAAAAAGAGGAAGAGTCGCAGCCTAAACCTGAAGAGGGAGAAAACGACGAAGAGAAACAAGATTCTTTACAACAGGCACAAGATCAACAAGCAGATTCTTTGGGCGTTCCCCCACAGCAAATGCAGTTGAGTAAAGAAGAAATTCTCAGAATGTTGGAAGCGATGAAAAATGAAGAAATGAAAGTTCAGGAAAAATTACGTGGTGCCAAAGCAAAAAAAGGCAATACAAGAAAATCTGACAAGGATTGGTAAATATTGAAACAATGAAAAAAGTATTTTTAGTTTGTATATTATTTTTTGGTTGGATAAATATTTATTCGCAGTCCCTCTCGGTTACACCAAGCAAAGCTAAAATCAATGCAACAGAAAGTTTAACCTTAACTTATGAAATAGCCAATTCTGGAAGAGGTGATTTTGTTCCACCAAACCTTGGCGATGCATTTGCTATAATTGGAGGTCCAAACCAGCAGACATCTATGCAATTTATAAATGGTAAAATGTCGAGTAGCTATAAATACTCAATCATAATTCAACCATTAAAAGTTGGCAAAACAATCATCGGTCCTGCTTCTTATAAAACTAGAAACAAAAATTTTAAGTCAAGTAAGGTTGAGATAATAGTAGAAGGAGTTTTACAACAAAACAATGCTGGACAGCAAGGGACAAATAATAACAATCCAATTGCTGGAATGGAAAATACAGAAAATCTTCCTGTATACTTTTTTCAAATGGAAGTTGACAGCGCCAAATATTACATTGGTCAACAAATTCCTGTAAACTATGTACTGTATTCACAACACAGACTAAACAACTACAACATTCCCAACAACCCCAATTTTCAGGGTTTTTGGGTTCAAGACTTGACACCTGCTCGAATCGAAGGTAAAAGGGTTATTTTAGGTAATAAAACTTATAACAAATATTTCATTAAAAGCTATGCCTTGTTTCCTCAAAAAACAGGAGAACTGGAGATAGATCTTATGGAAATAGAAGCTCAGGTAAGTGTTCCAAATAGTCGAAGAGGAGGATTTTTCGGATCTAGTTCAAGAAAAAACTTCAAGATGAAAGCTGAAACCGAAAAGGTAGCTGTTTATCCAACTCCAGAGAAAGGCAAACCAGATAGCTTCAATGGAGCTGTTGGAAATTATATTATAAACGTAAGATCAGATAAAACGAATACAGCACTAAATGAACCAATTACACTTAGCATAGGCGTTATTGGATCTGGAAATTTAAAATTAGTCGATCAAATTGATTTAGGTCTCAATCCTGAAGAGTTTGAAGTCTATGATCCTACAGTTTCTGAAAATATTTATTCTAAAGATGGAATAGTGATGGGAACCAAATCTTTTGAATACTTACTCGTTCCTAAAAAGGAAGGACGACTAACAATACCTTCTATTCCTTATTCATATTTCAATCCTGCAACAGAAAGGTATGAAGTTAAAAATGCACCAGCAATAGCGATCACAGTTACAGAGTCAACAGATTCAACTTATAATCAAGTTCAAAAATCAGTTGCTAAAGATATTGGACCGATTAGAGACAACACAAGTTTACATGCTGCCCCTAGTCATTCTCCACTACCGTTTTTAGTTTTGGGAGGATTATATTTACTGCCTTTCTTAGCGCTGCCCATTGTAATTCGTAAAAAACAAAACGATGATTTAGAAGCAGCAGATGTAGTTGGTAGAAGAAGAAAAGAAGCTTTAAATATTGCGAAAAAGAAATTAGAAGGCGCAAATGCATTCAAACAAAAAAATGATAAAAAATCTTTCTACAACGAAATCGTAACTACAATATGGGGTTACTTGGGCGATCGACTAAATATGCAAACAAGTCAATTGTCAAAAGATAATATTCGGTCTGTTTTAGACACTAAAAATATCAGTAGTGATAAAAGCAATAAGTTGTTAGAAATTATTGAATATTGTGAAATGGCAATTTTTGCACCTGTCAAAGACGCAGACAATCTCCAAAAAACATACGATGACACTTTATCTGTAATTGCAGATATTGAAGAACAGCTAGATTAGAACTTAGCACATATCATATAGTACATTTTTTTTTCAAATACTTCACCAAGGATATTTTGATATGTTAAATAAATGCAAATATTGAGTATTTGTTTAAATTAAAAATAAGTCAAATACGAATCCTAATATTCTAAATGCATTTAACATAAGCATAGTGAAAATATTGTATATTTATATTACAAATACATCTGTCAAATTCTTATTTGATTTTTCTCACAAACACTGGCTTTCTATCGTATATTAGGAATCCAGCATGAGTTAGTTAAATAATTTACTCATTTCACTCTTAAAACAGATTAAGTAACTAGTAATCTTTTTAAGAAATAAAAAAAACCATGAAGTTTAGTAAAATCGAATACAGTCGCCCCTCTATAGAGGTTTACGAGTCAAATTTCAACGCAGCATTAAAAGAGTTTAACAATGCAAAAAACTTTACCAAGCAAAATGAAATCTTAGAGCATTTATACAAACAAAGAGATGAGTTTGATACAATGTTTCAGTTTGCCAAAATGAAATACGATGGGGATACAACGAACGAGTTTTATCAAAATGAAATAGATTACTTTAATAAAATATTACCTCAAACAGATAAGTTGATCAATAACTTCTATCAATCTTTGGTAAACACTCAATTCAAAGATCAACTAGAGAAAAAATGGGGTAGTCATATTTTTAATTTAGCCAACAACAAGTCCAAAGAGTTTGATTCATCTATTATTGAAGAGTTGACAAAAGAGAACGAGTTAAAAAGTGAGTATACTCGTTTAATTGGCAGCATAAACATTGACTACAAAGGCAATAAACACAACTTAATTAGTATTGCTACTTTCCTGGAAAACAAAAACAGAAATACAAGAAAAGAAGCCTCCGCAGCTAAGTGGAATGTATTATCAGATAGACAACAACAGTTGGATGAAATTTTTGACAACTTGGTTAAGGTCAGACATACAATGGCGACGAAGTTGGGTTTCGAAAATTACATAGAACTCGGCTACATCAGATTGGATAGAATAGATTATGAAAGAGAACAAATTGCAATCTTCAGAAAACATGTTGTCAAATATTTTACGCCAATCGCAAAAAAGCTGATTGATCGTCAAAAGAAACGTTTGGGGTATGATAACATTTACCACTATGATCAATTGTTTCAATTCAATTCGGGCAACCCTTCCCCTAAATATCACCCTGAAGAAATTTTAAAAAGAGGTCAAAAAATGTATGCTGACCTATCTGAAGAGACAAATGTATTCTTCAAATATATGATGGAAAATGAGTTGCTTGATGTGATAAATCGTCCTGGTAAAGCTTTAGGTGGATATTGTTGGGAAATTAGTAAGTATAGACATCCATATATTTTTGCAAGTTTTAATGGCACTTCATCTGACATAAAAATTCTAACCCACGAAACTGGACATGCATTTCAATATTTTTGTGGAAGAGATATCAACTTGGCAGAATACAGGTGGCCCAGTTATGAAGCTGCAGAAATACACTCTATGACAATGGAATATTTAACCTATCCGTGGATGGAAAGTTTCTTTGAAGAAGATACTGAAAAATACCTGTTTGCACATTTAAGCAGTGCTGTCTCTTTACTTTTAACAGGTTGTCAAGGAGATCACTTTCAACACCTCATTTACGAATCTCCAAATCTTAGCCCAGACGAAAGAGCTGAATCTTGGTTAAATATGAATAGCATTTATAATCCATCTAAAATCTATAAAGACAATAAATACCTGGAAAGTGGACGCTTCTGGCAAATAATTTTACATATCTATAAATTCCCTTTTTACTTTATAGATTACGCATTGGCTAAAATTTGTGCATTACAATACTGGCAAAATAGCAAAAAAAATAAAGAAGCAACTTGGAATGACTATTTAAAATTATGCAAAGCAGGCGGTACTTTGCCTTTCTTAGAATTGGTCAAATATGGTAATCTACAATCTCCGTTTGAGGAAGAATGCATTGAAAGAATTGCAAATTATATTGATATGTTTTTAGACAACATTGATGATTCTACCTTCTAAGCCTCTATAAATCAGTAAATTACAAGGAAAAAAAGTAATAGTTGTAACTGAAATTGATTTAATTTAATTTTGTGCAATGCACAACTCTACTTTCATACCAAGTTCTGTTAACCAGAAATTTGGTAAAATAATATATAAGCGCCCTAAATTCGAAAAATTTGAAAAAGAATTTTTCTCCCTTCAAAAAGGTTTTGATAATGCCACCTCTTTTGAAGAACAGAATTCCTATTTCGAAAAAATATATTTATTAAGAGATCAGTTTGACACAATGTATAATTTTGCAGCTATAAAATCAGATGCAAATACAGCTGATAAATACTATCAAACTGAAATAAATTATTTTAATAATATCCTGCCTCAAGTTGAACAACTTATATCAAATTTTTACCAATCTCTTATTAACGCAAGCTTCAAAAAACAAATAGAGGAAAAGTGGGGGAAGCATATTTTCAGTTTAGCCATCAATAAATCAAAGCAATTCCATCCATCCATAATGGCTGAACTTACCCAAGAAAATCTATTAAAAACAAAATACACCAGACTTATTGGTAGCATAAATTTTGAATTCAATAATGAAAATCATAATTTAAAAAGCATTGATTCTTACATAGAAAGCCCTGATAGAACAACAAGACAAAAAGCAAATCACGCAAAATGGAATGCTCTAAATGAAGTCAAAGATCAACTTGATAACACCTTCGGCGACTTGGTTGCCGTTAGACATAAGATGGCAACGAAGCTGGGGTACAAGAATTTCACAGAGTTGGGCTATATAAAAATGGATCGAATCAACTACGACAAAAGTATGGTTAGTAGTTTTAGAGACCAGCTCCTAAAATATTTTGGTCCCATTGCAGAAGACTTGGCAGAACGTCATAAAAACAGATTGGGATACAACAAACTATACAATATTGATAAGTCTTTTCATTTTAATACAGGTAACCCTGTCCCTAAATTTTCTCCAATAGAAATTTTAAATAAAGGACAAAAAATGTACGATGAACTTTCTCCCGAAACATCTGCCTTTTTTAACAATATGATGGAAAATGAATTGCTCGATGTTATCAATCGCCCCAATAAATCCATGAGTAGCTATTGTACTGAAATCAGTCAATACAGACAGCCATTTATTTTTGCCAGCTTTAACAGTACCTCACAAGATATAAAAATTCTAACCCACGAAGCTGGACATGCATTTCAATACTATTGTGGTAAAAACAAAGAAATCACTGAATACAGATGGCCAAGCTACGAAGCCGCAGAGGTTCACTCAATGTCTATGGAATATCTAACCTATCCATGGATGCACAGCTTTTTTGAAGAAGACGCAGAGAAATACTTTTTCTCACATATTAGTAACTGCGTTTTGTCTATGCTTTCAAAGTGTGTCGGAGACCATTTTCAAGAAACAATCTATGACAATCCAGAATTATCGCCTGACGAACGAGCAAGTGTTTGGAGAGAATTAGAAAAAAAATATCTGCCATTCAAAGCCTATTTAGACAATCCATATTTAGAAAGTGGTCGTCTATGGCAGGTTTATTGGCATATGTACAACTTCCCTTTTTACTTCATTGATTACGCGCTGGCTCAAATTTGTGCAATGCAAATCTGGCAACGAAATATTGTAGATCCCAAATCAGCATGGAATGATTATATGAACCTCTGTAGTGCTGGAGGCACATTACCTTTCCTTGAGATGATTAAATCCGGAAATCTTCAATCACCTTTTGAAGCCAATTGTGTTGCAAATATCGCTAAAAATGTAAGTGATTATATTGGTAAAATTGATGACTCCAAATTTTAAGAAAACTAGTTTAGTTGCAATGAAGTAAACCAATTATTAATTCTAAACGTAATTTAAGTACATAGTCGATTGTGTACTAGGCATTTTTTATTTTGATTAAGAACTTGTTTAAAAATAAGTTGGGCCAAAATGTATTATT
>JAHDGP010000112.1 GCA_020627525.1 Bacteroidota bacterium | reverse complement strand
TTCAAACTATTAAAACCGACAAAGAACTAATCACAAGAGCAAGTCCTTTAGCTTCTAATAAGCTAAATTTGGTAGCCAAAACCTTGTTGAAAGAACTGAATAAAATGAAGGAAAACAAGACAAATTATATAGATGGATTCGTCCTTCCCATTCCAAAAATTCACCTGGACGAATATAAGCGTGTTGCTAAAACGGTTGCAGAGATTTGGAAGGAATATGGCGCACTTGCCTACTTTGAATATGTTGGGGAGGATTTAAAACTAGAAGGCACACGTTCTTTTCCTGAACTCATAGATGCAAAAGAGGATGAAGCCATTGTGTTTGGATGGGTTGTGTTCGAATCAAAAGAGGCGCGTGACCTCGCAAATAAGAAGGTCCCAATCGACCCAAGAATGACCGATTTAATTGCCCCTCTAACCGATCCATCAAGAATGATCTTTGATGCCAAACGAATGGTTTACGGTGGATTCCAATTGCTCGTCTGATCAAATAGTAAAACCGTACTCGACTGATCGTAGGCGAAATTATATTTCAACTTTTACTTAGGCAAATATCAATCTAGATTTATCCATAGCCATTGTAAATGCCTCTTCGTCGATGTTGAGTTTTATATTTTTATCATTAAAATAAGCAATCATTTTTTCCGTAGGCATATTCCCTACCAAATCGTCTTTTGCCATCGGGCATCCTCCGTAGCCTTTTATCGCTCCGTCAAAACGAGTACATCCACTCAAAAAAGCAGCATTCAAATTTTGCTCCCAGTTTTCAGCCGTTGTATGAAAATGTGCGCCAAATTCTGTTTTGGGAAAATTTTCTGAAAGCGATTTAAATGCTTCAGAAATTTGCTGTGGAGTTGCAACGCCTACTGTATCTGAAAGCGAAATGGTCTCTACTTTTAATATTTCCAACCTATCAATCCAATGTTCCAAAATAGCCTGATCCCAGGGATCACCGTAAGGATTGCCAAAAGCCATAGACGCATAAACCACCAATTCCTTCCCATGCACCTCACACATATTCATCAATATTTCAACCAACTCCAAAGATTCTTCAATGGACTTTTTAGTATTTCTCATTTGAAAGGTTTCTGAAATAGAGAAGGGGAAACCTAAGTAGTCTATTTCATCAAATTCACAAGCATTAATTGCCCCACGCTCATTGGCAATAATTGCCAATAATTTAGTGTCAGATTCTTCCAAGTTTAACCTTGCCAATACACTATGAGTATCCCTCATTTGAGGAATAGCTTTTGGCGAAACAAAGCTGCCAAAGTCCAATGTATCAAAACCAACTTTCAGAAGATCATTCAAATAGCTTACTTTAAGATCTGTCGGAACAAAATCTTTTAAGCCTTGCATCGCATCTCTTGGACACTCAATTAATTTTATTAGACCCATTTTACTTGGCTTTTGATTATTTTTTGAACTAAAAAGGTAAAAAACACGTTCAAACCATCAAGGTTTTTAACCTTGATGGTTTGTCAGGCTTTCTATATTTGTCATTGCAAATTTAAGCTATTTAAACAAAATGTGATCTTGTTTTCAAAACTTCTTAACGTATGTTAATATCTGTGTCACTTTTTGTATATTTCAGGTCAGAAAATTAAACTATTGCGAATACACCGAACCAATTCATACGGTTCATAAATCCTTGATACAATCAATGAGAAATTTATTAATTCTTCTTTGCTGTATTTTACTATTTGGTCTATTTCTATTTGGAGGATCAAAATACTATACAGCCGCCAACAATGCAGGCTATTGCGGTGTGCCCGCTAAATCTTTGGCAAGCCATCCCTGGAAAGTTACTGATGGAATTAAATCTGTTGTTGACAAGTCGGATATTTTCAGGTTTGCACAATCAAGCAATGTTCCAATAATACCAGATGTTACCAACGATGGTTTGAAAGAAGTAGCTGGTTATTTGAAGTCCAATGCCGATAAAAATTTGACCTTAACAGGCTTGTATGAATCATCTGAAAATAACAAAACTCAATTTGGAAATTTGGGTATGGCAAGAGCTGAAGCCATTAAAGAAAGATTGGTTCAATATGGGGTTGGCAATTCAAGAATTTTGACCAAAGGAGAAAGCTCATCTATTGATTTTGACAATGGCAAAGAGCTATATGGCGGAGTGAATTTTAAATTTTCAAAAGCTGTTCAAGCGAAACCTGAACCAGTTAAGCCAGCTGCTATTACGAATGTTGCTACATTGGCAATTTCAGATGGTACAAGATTTAGCACCAAGACAGATGGCAATCTAACATTCAATAATTCATCCTATGAATTTAACAAGCCACTTCCTGCTGATGTGAAGCAGTCTTTTAGAGAGGTTACGACTTATCTTAAAGAAAATCCTGCTAAAATGTTGGTTTTGACAGGATTATATGATAAAGATGAAGAAAATACTTCAATATTACCTAACTTAGGATTGGCGAGAGCAAACAATGTTAAAAAGGCATTTACGAACTTAGGAGTTAACAGCAATCAGATTGATACCAAAGGATTGTTGAATAATAATTTAAAGTTTAATAATAAAATTTTGACTGGTGGCATCAACTATTCTTTTGCTACAAAATCTGAAACAGTTGATCCTAGAATTGCTCAAATTGAAAAGACTTTAAAAATTGGTCCTAAGTATTTGTATTTCGAAACAGGTAAAAACAGGGTCGTTTTGGATAAAGAACTGAGAAGCTATTTTGCTGATTTGATTTACTATATGGATAGAAATCCTGATTCAAAAGTTAGTATTATTGGCCATACAGATGATCAAGGGGATGCCGGAGCTAATAAAAGACTTGGACAAAAAAGAGCTGATTTTATAAATGACTATTTGCGTAAAAATGGAATCAGTGGGAAACAGACGAATACTTCTTCAATGGGTGAAACAAGTCCAATTGAATCCAATAAGACGGATGAAGGAAGACAGAAAAATAGAAGAGTTGAAGTTAAACCAATTATAAAATAATTTAGGGAAGCTTCATTTAAATAATATTATTACAAACTAGATTATTACACTTAAACACAAATATAAAAATGATTACCAACGCTTTTAGTTTAGCATGTACTGGACCCTTTTTATTGTTTTATCTTCTTGCCGCTATCCTTGGAGCTATAGCAACATGGCTCTGGTGGAGAAAATGGAAAGGAATGTATTCTGAATTAGATGGTCGATTCAACAGACTTTCAGGTGATTACGATACAAAAGTAAGTGAGTTCAATTCTTTGACAGGAAATTATGAATCTCTTAAAAAAAGAGAAGCAAACTTAAATGATCAATATGCAGAATTGAAGAGAAGGTATGAAGAATTAGAAACGAACTACAGTAATCTTGAAACTTCAAAATCCAGACTGCAAACTGAATTCGATAATTATAAAAGGCAAGCTGCGGATGAGTTATCTGCTGTTAAAAAAGAGTTGACAGGTTTGCAAGTCCGTTACAAGGATTTAGAAGAGAAACTGAAAACGGCTACGAATAAAAATGTGCGTTTAGAGGCAGAACTTGAAAAACTTAAGTCTGAATTTGATAAGGTTAAAAAAGAACGTGATGATTTCCGTGAAAAATATGAGGAAATTAAAAAGGAGAATAACTTAAATCTTGAAAAAATTAAAGTTCTTGAAACAGACAAGCGCAATCTGATTGCCAAAAATGAAGAACTGCTTGGAGTTATCAAAGTTAACGAAACAGATATAAATGAATTGACTGTTGATCGGGATGATTGGAAGTTTAAGTTTGAAGAACTGTTTGGTATCAATAGAGATACAGAGAAACAGTTAGAAAATTCACAGAAAGAGTCGGAAGGGTGGAAAATGAAGCACAATGAGCTGCTTGGTATTAATAATGTGAAACAAACCAAAATTCTGGACTTGGAAGAATTGGTGGAAAACAGTAAAAAAGCGCAAGATTCAGAAAAAGCGAATATTAAATCATTAGAAGATAAAGTTGAGCAGTTGACCAATGACAGAAATCATTGGAAAACTGAGTACGAGGATATGATGAAAATTAAGGAGCAAAATGAACAAAAAATCAACTCTTTAAATGCCAACATCAGCAATCTAAACATTCAGTACAATGATTTGATAGGATTGAATAAATCGAATGAAGAAAAATTAGGCTTGTTTGATCAACAAACAAATGATTGGAGAATTAAATTTGAACAGAGCCAAAGTGAAAGTGCAGATATTGCTGACAAGCTTACTAAAGTAGAAACAGATAGAGCGCATTGGAGAGAAATGTTTACAGAGATGGAACAAAAGCTGGCTGCGAAAGATGATGAAAAAGCGCAATTAATTAATAAGCACAAATTAGACAATGATAATGCTTATAAATTGAAACTGGAAAATGAAAACCACGCAAAACAAATTGCGGATCTAAATACACAAATAGCGGAGTTTAAAATTGCAAATGGCAAACTAAAAGATGAGTTAAATGAATCTAAAAAAGCAGTTAATTTAGTTTCGCAAAACTCAGAATTCAAAATTGCTGAAATTGATAAGTTGAATACAAGTTACTCTAACTTGCAAGCAACATATGATAGCAGTAAAATTGAGTTGGAGAAGTTAAAGCAAGAAAATGCTGCCCTTCAAAATACTGTTAGTCAAATTAAGTCTAACTCTGGAAAATCTAATACTGAATTGGTTGACTGGAAAAATAAGTACAATGATTTAATTGTAAAAACGAATGCTTACGATGCGAAAATTAAGAATTTAGAAGAGGACAAGAAAAAGATTAATACAGATTATAATTCATTCCAACAAAGATTAAATGCACAGTTAAGCGATGCTAATTCGAGAATAAATGCACTTAAAGTTGAAAATGATAAATTAGCTTCGAGTAAACAATCTGCTCCAAAGGTTGATGCCTCTGAGGTAGATTCTTTGAAAAAGAAAATCAGTTCATTAAAAGCAAAACTTGATGGCGGAAATGAATGGCAAACAAAATTTGCGGCACTTTCTGCGAGCTTTAATAACCTGAATCAAAAGTTTGATGATTCTAATAGCAGAATAAAATCTTTGACAAATGACAAGTCTTCTTTAACAGATGAAATTGCGAAATTAAAAGCACAGCTCTCTAAGAAAACAGATAAAATTGAGGAAGTGAAGAGCGCAGCAGCAGACAAAGCGGATGCGTTAAAAGCTGAAATTTCAAAGAAGGAGGCAGCTTTAAAAAGAATTAAAGAGAAAGCGAGTCAAATTAATTTTGGAAAGATTGGAGTTGCCAGTATTGATCAGAGAGATGACTTGAAAGAGATCAGTGGAATTGGTCCTTTCATTGAGGAAAAGCTAAATGCATTAGGGATTTATACCTTTGAGCAGATTAGTAAATTTGATTCAGACGATGAGGATAAAGTAAATGAAGCGATTGAATTTTTCCCTGGAAGAATTAAAAGAGATGAGTGGAAAAAGCAGGCAAAACTGTTATTTACTGCTAAGAAATAAAAGCAATAGTTGATGATGAATGGACAGCGTATTTATGAGGCGCACCTAATTGAAAGATAGAATAAAATCCCACCGCCGTAGGCGGTGGGATTTCTATGTAATGATAAATTTTTATTCATAAATTTATTCATCCTATGAAAAGAGAAATTGCAATTTCTGATATACACGGTTGTTTTCTAACATTCATAAAGTTATTGGAAACCATAAAATACAATCCCAATGAAGACAAACTCTACATTTTAGGAGATTGCATAGACAGAGGACCTTCCTCCAAACAAGTGCTTGATTGGATTATGAAAAAACAAGCTGAAAAAGCCGATATTCTTGTTTTAAGAGGCAATCACGAACAGCTAATGCTCCGTGCTTCAGAAAGCCCTAAACGCTATGAATTATGGATGAGAAATGGCGGACAACAAGTAATTGACAGCTTCGAAGTAGAGAACTTTCTAGGTATAGATAAAAAGTATTGGGACTTTCTAAATGCACTTCCTTTTTACCACCTCACTGATAAATACGTAATGGTTCATGCAGGACTAAATTTTGATGTAGAAAATCCATTAGAAGACACAGAAGCTCTTCTGTGGATCAGAAGATGGCATGATAATATCAATAAAGAATGGCTGGGAAATAGAATCATCATTCACGGTCATACACGCGTTACTGTTAGCGAAATCGAAGATCAATTTGATGATTTAGAGAAAGATCAAGTTATAAATATTGACGGCGGTTGCTACTCTGCTAATTATAAAAGCGACCTCGGAAATTTATGTGCTTTCGACCTGACAAACAATGAGCTGTTTTTCGAAAAAAATGTAGATGCTATAACATGGTTTCCACCGATTTAAAAAGAACAAAAATAATCGGACTGAAGTGATGAGTTCCAAAAATCTTGCCAGAAATTCATTGTATTTAAGCAGTTTTATAAATAGTTGATAGTCAATTTTAAGTAAATATAAATTTGGAACTGAAGTGATGAGTTTCAAAAATCTTGCCAGAAAAAGTAATATTAAGATTTTTAATTATGGATAGTTTAATTTTTCAACCCCAAATCAGATTTGAAATTAATCGCTCCATTCTGGAAAATTTGTGGATACTTTCTGTTTAGATAAGACTCAAATTCGTGTAAATTTGGTCTGGCAAAGCGCCATTTTTTATAAAAATTTGAAATCAAATTTAGGGTTTCATTTGTACCTATAATATCATCAATTTGGAAGAAAATATTTGAAGCATCTAGCTTGCTTTTTGGGTCTAAATCTATTTTGTGTCCCAAGAAATTTATTTCTTTTATTTCAGGATTTGACTTTTCATTATTTAATATGCTATAAGCTATATAGTCAACTAAATTTGTATGTAAAACAACCTCTTCTTTGCTGCTTATTGTGTATATTTTTTCTAGGTATTTTTCTATATTCTTTTTTGTATAATAATTATTTAAAGAGTCATTTGTTTGTGGATAAGAAATGAATATTTTTGAGGGAAGAACTCCAAAATATTTTGATAAAAAATGAATTTGATTACTGGTAGTCTTTTTAGTTTTTTGATCAGATTCTTTATTATTTGAACTGATATATTTTATAGAAATATTATTGTTTATTTCTTTTTTCGCAATAATATTTTTTCCTAAAACAAATGAGTAATTTTTTTTATTTTCAATATGAATGGTCCATTTGTAATAAGAAATAGAGCCTTTGTTACTGATGTCTGGAAATATTATTTTATTTTCATTTCCACCTAGTTTTAAATTTTTCGGAGTGAAAATAATTATATCAAAAGCAGCTAAGGGAAAATTAATATCACTTAATGGGGTGTTGGAAATTTCCCATCCGTATTTATAACTATAAGGTAAGACCCTTGGGCAAATATTTTTAACCTTGTAAATATTGTCATTAGAGGAAATGGTTCCCGTATATTCTATTTCAAACAACGTAAAGCTATTTGGTAATATTTTTTTGTTGAAATTTATTTTTGTGTTATTATCAATACTAGTAAAAGAAATGTTATTGTTAAAGTTGCTGCCAATTTCAGTGCATTTGTTTGTGCGAAAAATTCTGCCTTTCCCAAATTGATTATTGATATAAATGCAATCTAATGTGTCATTCGAATTGTTCCAGTAAGTAATAAGCGCAGTTCCTTTTAACTCGTTGTTAAAAGTATCAATAGAAGCTTCGATACTGTAATGTGTGTCTTGTTGCCAATATCCATCAAAGGGCAAATTGTTTTTCCAGTAATGCGGATTTTGGGAAGAGCGATAGGTGTTTGGCGACTGATTTGCATCGAAAACAAAGTCAATTTTTACTTGTCCCATCAATTCTTGATAGATAAACAAAATAACAAACAGACTTGCAAAATAGACTTTGTTCATTGTATAAGTAGAGAAGTTGTAAAATTTAATTAGAGTATGTTCCGATTTGAATATTGAACCTCGATCATCAGTCAGCAGCCACGAAGGCGGTTCAAAGAATGACAATTTTAGAGAGCCAATAGTTAAATCTAAACATCATACTGTAAGTGTTTAGGATTGATTCATAAATAAGTGTCTGAATTTGGTTTTATCCTTTGATTTTATTCTAAGCAATGTTTTGAATCATAGTCGAGCTTCGGTGAAGCAAAACAACGAAGAACAAAAGCAAAAGAAAATTATCAAAACAGATCGACAATCGACGCTGAATTATTTTTGAGTCAATCCTTAACAAGTATAAAGTTAAGAATAGATGACTGATTTTTGATAAGAATGTGCACATAATTTTATCATGGTGGTTTGAGTGATTTAAATATGTGTAGTGAGTTGAATTTGAAAGAATATTAAAATAGGAATTTGTATTATGACCAAAATTGATGAGGAAAAATGGTTGGAAAGAATAGCATTAACCCTTATTCCTAAAGTTGGATGTAAAAGTGCTAAGAACCTTATAAGTTATTTAGGGTCGGTATCAGCTATATTTAAAAGTAGTAAAAAATCACTAAAAGCCATTCCTGGAATAGGGGATAAGTTAGCCAATCACATTCATTCTAAAAAACATTTTAAAAGAGCAGAACAGGAACTGAAGTTTATCAAACAGCATAATATAAAACCCGTATTTTATCTCGACAAAGAATATCCTGCTAGGTTAAATGATTGTGTAGATAGTCCTATTTTACTCTATTTTAAGGGCGATTTTTCATTTAACCAACAGAAAATTATTTCCGTAGTTGGTACTAGAAATGTTACAAGTTACGGCATTCAACAAATTAATAAAATGGTTGAAGGAATTGCCTCTTTCAATCCCTGTATTGTAAGTGGTTTGGCTTATGGTGTAGATATTTATACGCACAAAGCTGCACTAAACAACAAGCTAAACACCATTGCAGTATTGGGGCATGGGCTTGATGTTATTTACCCCGCACAGCACAAAAGTACCGCTAAACAAATGGTGAGTTCTGGTGGACTGTTGACAGAATTTCATAGTAAATCTATCACCGATAAAGATCATTTTCCAAGAAGAAACAGAATCATTGCAGGAATGTCAGATGCAACGATTGTTATTGAAACAGGCTTGAAAGGAGGATCAATGATAACTGCATATCAAGCTCATTCTTATAACAGAACAATTTTTGCTATCCCTGGAAAAGTGAATGACAAATTTTCGATTGGTTGTAATAAGTTAATCAAACGCAATATGGCAATTTTGTATGAATCCCCCGAAGATATAATAGCGGAACTTGGTTGGGAGGACAAACCAAAAGCGAACATTCAAAGATCATTATTCATAGAATTGACAACAGAAGAGCAACATATTATTGACTTATTTAATGATAAATCAGTTTTGCATATTGATGAATTAAATCAAAGGTCCTCTTATAATTACAGCCTAACAGCTTCAACCCTGTTGAGTTTAGAGATGAAAGCTTGCATTAAAAAGATTCCAGGTTCTCAATTTGAATTATTGTCCTGACAATGATTGCAGATTCTTTTAAATTCAATTGTTGAAAATTAAAATGTATTATTTTGTGATTCGATATGTAAATAGTAGTTTTGAGGCATAATTCCAAAACTATGAATACAGTTACACCAACTATAATTATCGGCAGCCAGTGGGGCGACGAAGGAAAAGGTAAAATAACAGATCTTTTATCTAATGATGCTGATTTGATTGTGCGTTTTCAAGGTGGCAATAATGCAGGTCATACAATTGTTGTTGGCGAAGAAGTTTTTAAGTTGCATTTGCTCCCTTCAGGCGTTGTGATGGGTAAGAAAAATTGTATTGCTTCTGGTGTTGTTATCGACCCATTTGTTTTGCTTGAAGAAATTGAAAAAATCGAAAATAGAGGAATCAACATTGATCTTACCATTGATCCATACTGTCACATGATTCTGCCTTATCATAAAGAAATTGATCAATCATCTGAAAGTAAATTAGGGAATAAAAAAATTGGTACAACAGGAAAAGGGATTGGTCCTTGTTATGCAGATAAAATAAATCGAACTGGAATTAGATTTGTAGATTTTTTAGATCGAGATCAATTTAAAAATCTACTTGAAATAAATGTTGAAAAAAAGAACAGTCAATACGAAAACTGTTTTTTTAGTGCTAAAGATATTTTTGAAAAATATTTACCTTTGATTCCCAAATTGGGAAAATACCTTGGCGACGTTTCTGGAATTGTTTATAAAAACCTTAAATCCAAAAAAATAATTTTTGAAGGTGCCCAGGGAACCATGTTAGATATTAGTCATGGTACATATCCATTCGTAACCTCCTCCAATACAATTTCAGGTGGTGTGTTTACCAATGTAGGATTTCCGCCAATGAACCTCAATACTGTCGGAATAGTAAAGGCATATACTACTCGGGTCGGCAGCGGACCATTTCCGACTGAGTTAAATGATGAAATGGGCGAACAAATAAGAAAAGTAGGACACGAATTTGGCACAACTACAGGAAGACCAAGAAGATGTGGTTGGTTAGATTTAGAATTACTAAAGTACGCCAACCGTTTGAACGGTTTTAAGCAAATTGCACTGACTAAATTAGATGTTTTATCAGGAATTGAAAAAATAAAGGTCGCAACATCATACAAATTAAATGAAAAATTAATGGGTTACCCATTAACTGTTAGTCAACTTGAATCGGTTTCTCCTGTTTATAAAGAATTTCCAGGCTTTGAATTTGATCAAGATATTTCTGATTATAACAAATTGCCAAAAGAGGCAAAAGAATATATTGAATTCATTGAAGATCAATTAAATGTACCTGTAAAAATTGTTTCTACAGGTCCAAAAAGACAGCAAACTATAGTTAGATAGATCTTGGTTTTTATTAAATATGTAAATTTCTATTAGCCATTTAGTTCATTCCTGTTGCTATATAATGTGGATAATTTACAAGTTTTGATATATTAGGTTTCTGTAACATTCAATTTTACATCTCGTAAAAAATGGTGCATAGCGATATGCTATCCTCTCCAAAATAAGCGCCATTTTCATATTAGTTATAAACTATGTATGTGGTTATTTGGTACTTGAGTTTTGAATAAGCTCTCTGTTATCAAGCATTTACAATTTTTTATTATTGTAACTAAAATCTATATGTCAGAAACAACTACAGTCAATAATGTTCTGTCAATAACTTCTTTTTGTATTGTCAATTTTGTAAAAGAAATGATGTTTGTTGTCGTTTTATTTATAAAAAAGGCAATAGCTGAATTTATTTCTAATTTTAGATTTAGTTCATTTTACAAAGAGTTTTATTCAACAAATTTCTATGGTAACCTATTAGCTAATAGAAGTTTGCTTTGTCTATTCAATAATAAAACAATTAGTGTAGGTTTAAGTACTTACAATTTATATATTCTTCAACACACTTGCTACTC
>JAHDGP010000111.1 GCA_020627525.1 Bacteroidota bacterium | reverse complement strand
ATGAAGAAGGCTCTAGTTGTAACATCTTCCATGATTGCATTTCTCTTTTAGCCAACAAAACAGTTGGTGACTCTGAAGCATAATTTGCAGTAGACAAGACTGTCCGAGGTAAGTTTTTAGCCAAAAAAGGTTGTGATTTTCCCCTACTACCACCATCCTGATGAAGATTCAACAATATTTCATTTTTAACATCAATTTTTGTCGAGATAAATGGCACATTTCTTTTGCCTTGAATTACAGAGTTTCTCCAAGAATTGGAATGTTCAAACAATAAATGCGATTTAGAGTTGCTTTTATTTATTGGAATCAATTCTTCTTTTAAAATCCTAATAGGGCCTCTGTTATTAAATTCATCTGAATTTTCATAGTTCAGAACTAAAGAATATTTTAAAAAGTTAAAAGTGGCTGTTGCAGGTTGACCTAAATCATCTTCTCCCTCTCTTGGAATGATCATTTCAACCTCAAAAGTCATACGATCTTCATACCGTTCTCCAACTCTATGAAAAATACTTCGAACTGAATTTCCTTTGTTTTGATATGAATCGTTTCTTGTTCTCAATAAACTTGCAGCTTCAGCAATTGGTTTTTCAGATAAAAGGCTTAAAAAGCGAATAGCATCAAAAATATTGGATTTGCCCACTGCATTACCTCCAGCAATACAAGTAAATGGACCAAATCTAATATCAATATCAACCAAATTTTTAAAACCAGAAACTTTTAGCCTTGTTATCATATTAAAAACGAAATTTGAAGCAAATTAAGAAAAATAACCCTATTGGGAAGAAAAAGTTTGAAAAACCGTGAACTGTTGATTAAAATTTTTCCTATCACTTAGATAAGTAGTACTTTTATATTGTAATTAATGA
This sequence comes from Bacteroidota bacterium, assembly GCA_020627525.1. Classification (GTDB taxonomy): domain Bacteria; phylum Bacteroidota; class Bacteroidia; order Chitinophagales; family UBA2359; genus JAHDGP01. The sequence continues at coordinate 10,462 of JAHDGP010000111.1, read as the reverse complement.
TGAAGCGCCATGAGAAAAAAATATGGAATCACCTGGTGGGGAAAACAATGGTTGAATGCCTTTAATCATATAAGTGATCCTAATCGTTTGCCTAGAGGCAGAACATATGCCAATACAGGCAGAGCCAGAGATATAGAAATCAATGGTAACTTAATTTCAGCTAGGGTGATGGGTTCACGTCCACGCCCATATAGAGTTACCATTGTAATACCCAAATTTACCTCTTATCAAAAGACTAAATTGCTTGAGTTGGTACAAGAGAATCCTTTGTTTTTGTCTCAACTTTTGAATAGAGAATTGCCTCCAAGTTTTGATGAGGCTTGTATAGAACTGGGTATTCAAATTTTTCCATCAAGCTGGCAATTATTAGACGCTCAATGTTCTTGCCCTGATTGGGCGATGCCTTGTAAACATTTGGCTTCGGTTTTGTATTTGGTAGCCAACGAAATTGACAAAAATCCTTTTTTGGTTTTGGAACTCCATGACTTTGATTTGTTAAAACTATTGGAAGAATCTGGAATTGGATTAGGAAAAGAAAAAAATATTCACATAAAGTCGATTAAAGAGTTTACGGAGAATGTTTCTAAGAAGAAAAGTAAGAAAAAATGGCAATTTGATGCTTCCCTAGTTGAGCAATTGGATTTTTCACAGATACCTGAATGCACAGAATCTTTAATGAGAATTTTGGATGAATCTCCTGTGTTTTATCCTCAAAAAGATTTTAAAAAAATATTAAATACAAAATATAAAAAGACTGCCAGGAATGTCAATAAGGATTTAAAAATAGAAAAAAAACCAGAAGCAAATATTAGCTATGAACAAATAGACGATATTGAAATAATTGTAAGTGGAAAATATAAGAGAGTAGAGACTTATATTTATCAAAATGGTTTGCAAATACATAGATTGAAAAGTTTGGAAGAACTTGTAGACTGGATACAAGATATTGATTTTAGTCGTGTTTCTTTTTGTATTCCAAAACTGCAAGCACTATATTATTGTTTAGGTTTTTCGATGAAGTTAGCGGGACAAGGTGCAATTGTTCCTCAATTATTAAAAATAGACACTCATTTATTTAAAATAAGATGGATTCCTGCTTTGCTTAATGCCAAAGTAAAAGAGGTGTTTACGGTGGTTGAGAAATTGATACCACCTGAACTGATATTTTACAAAAAAAGAGAACTTGTCAAACAAGAAAGAAGTATTGGTTTGGTTTCATTATTTGTCTCGGAAATTTTAAGGCTATATAATGGGGATATATTTTTCGATAACAGCATTGAGGATATGTTTTTTGCTGGATCAATAGAAGTTTTTAACTCTTTTGAGGACAGAGAATATCCTGCGGCAATTCAATTGTGGTTGAATAAATTTTATTTAACTGAAAAGAAATATATACCAATTATTTGTGTCTCTGATGGAGAAAAGGGAAACAAGTTTAAGGTTGAGTTGAAAATTGAGAATACAAAAAAGAAAGCAGCTTTACCAGATAGTTTAAAGGATGTCTTTACAAAAAAATCTTATCAAAAAGACCGTTTGGCTATACTTAGAGACTTGTCTTCTTTAACTGGTTTTTTTCCAGAAATAGCGATAATTATTTCTTCAAAAGGGAAGGACCAATTGATATTTGACTCAGTATCTTTCACAAATGTTTTGTTTAAAATATTGCCATTGATTCAGTTACTCGGAATTAAGGTTTTGCTTCCGAAAGAATTGAGAAAATTAATTAAACCATCTTTGTCAATGTCTTTGGCATTGAAAGAAGAAAATAATAAATCATTTTTAAGTTTAGGTGAAATGTTGTCCTTTCAATGGAACATTGCTCTGGGGGAGAAAACAGTAAGCTATCCTGAATTTCTAAAGCTGGTAAGAAAATATAAAGGTATTATCAAAATAAACGATCAGTATGTTTTCTTTGATGAAAACGAAGTTGCAAATCTGTTAAAGAAAATTGAAAATCCTCCTAATCTTAACCAGCATGATATTATGCATGCTGCTTTGAGTGAAGATTACGATGGATATAAAGTGAATATTAATAATAAAATCAGAAAACTTATTGAGGACCTTTTGAAGCTAAAAAAAGTGCCTGTCCCCAAAGGGCTTAAAGCTACGCTCAGACCTTATCAGCAAAGAGGATATGATTGGATGTATAAAAATTCCAAATTGGGTTTTGGCAGTTTGATTGCCGACGACATGGGATTGGGCAAAACCATCCAAGTTATTACCACCGCTTTAAAAATGAAAGAAGAAGGACGGCTGGACGAGCATAAGGCGTTGATTGTTGTTCCGACAACTTTATTGACCAATTGGCAAAAAGAATTAGAACGATTTGCTCCCAGCATTAAAAACTATATTTACCATGGTCCTAACAGAAAATTAGATACAAAAAAAATTGATTTAATAATTACTACTTACGGAATGGTTAGGAGTGATGCGGATAAACTTAAAAAAGAACAGTGGGGTTTACTTGTTATTGATGAATCTCAAAATATTAAAAACCCACAAACGCATCAAACAAAAGCAGTTAAGAAATTAAAGGCTAAAGTTATTATTGCAATGAGTGGTACGCCTGTCGAAAATCGTTTAACAGAATATTGGAGTGTTTTTGACTTTACAAATAAAGGATATTTAGGTGGACTGGATAAATTTAAAAAAGGATATGCCTTGCCAATTGAAATAGATCGTGATAAGGCTAAATTAGAAAAGTTTAGGAAGATAACCGCTCCTTTTATAATGAGACGATTAAAATCTGATAAGAAAATTATCAAGGATCTTCCCGATAAAATTGAAAGCAACCAGTATTGTGTTTTGACCAAAGACCAGGCTGCATTGTATGAAAGTACCGTAACTCTAATATTAGAAACAATTAATAATAGTGAAGGGATTGAAAGAAGAGGGTTGATTTTAAAATTGATGACTGCCTTAAAACAAATCTGCAATCATCCTAAACACTTTTTGAAAAACGGATCAAATAAATATGATTTGTCTGGTAAAGGTTTGGTTTTATATGAACTACTAAAAAGTATTTTGGAGAATGGTGAAAAAACATTGATTTTTACTCAGTATAAAGAAATGGGGAATATTTTGGTGGAGATGTTGAAGCAAGAGTTTGGAATAAATGCACAATTTTTACATGGTGGTATTAGTCGAAAAAAACGTGATGCAATGGTCCAAGATTTTCAAGAGAATCATTCTAATAAAATATTTTTACTATCCCTAAAGGCAGGAGGTACAGGTTTGAATTTGACTGCTGCAAGCAATGTTGTTCATTATGACTTGTGGTGGAATCCTGCTGTGGAATCACAAGCAACTGACAGAGCTTATAGGATTGGTCAAAAGAAAAATGTGCAGGTTTATAGATTTATTACTAAAAATACATTTGAAGAAAAGATTGATAAAATGATTCAAAGTAAAAAAGAATTGGCAAACTTGACAGTGAATACTGGCGAAAAGTGGATTGGTGAATTGTCAAATAATGAGCTAAGAGAATTGGTTGAATTAGAAGGTTGAAAATAAATTTTAATGACTAAATTACAAGAAAGACTTCTTCGTCTTATAAAAATATTTACTATTCTAATTCTAACTTATGTTCAGGCTTTTTGGGCAATGAGCGAATTCGGTGATAATGTTTCTTGTAGCCTTTCTTCTTCTTTTGAGTTGGAGCTGGTTTTTATAGCTTTATTCGTTTTGATCTTGATTGCAATTGTTCGATACTTTTGTAAAAAGATAAAATTGAAAAAAAATGCCTATATAGGAGTTTTGAGCTTGGCAACCGTTTTGTTATGGTTCTATTTTGACTATGATATTTTTATAAACTGGGAAGCTTGTTGGAGTACTTATCTGACATCGGAAGCTGTAATGTATACATTGAATTATTCAACTGTTCCAATTTTAGTATGCATTTGTATATTGGTATTGGTGTTTTACCTACCAGATTTTTTGCTAAGGAATGAACCCAAAATAAATTAAAGTATAAACATGATTAAAACACGTAAGGGGAATAAGAATGATATAGAAGGAGTACTCACTCTACAAGATAGCAATCTTTTTAGTAAAATGACGGAAGAGGAACGAATGAATGGGTTTGTTACAACTCCTTTTACTGTAGAACTTATCGAAAAAATAATAGAATTGGATGGTTTGTTTGTGGCTGAAAATGAAGCCAAAGAAATCATTGCCTATGTTTATGCTGGTAGCTGGGAGTACTTTTCGCAATGGGAAATTTTTAACTATATGGTTTCACGCTTTGATCAATTATCATTTAATAATAAAAAAATTACAACAGAAAACAGCTTCCAATACGGACCGATTTGTATAGCGAAATCTTATCGTGGACAAGGGGTAATTAACTTGATTTTTGAAGAGATGCGTTTGGAGTTTGTTGAAAAATATCCCATCAGTATTACGTTTATAAATAAGGTAAATACGATTTCTGAAAAAGCGCATACCAAAAAATTAGGCTGGAAAATAATAGACGAATTTCAGTTTAATAATAATACGTATATTGGACTTGCTTTTGATATGACGAAGTCGGTTGTTTAGCCGAAATGTCGCTTCGACTCCGCTCAGCGACCGCTAGTTCCTTCTCCGTATCCAAATAATGTTCGGACATTGAGCGGAGCCAAAATGTCATTTTTTATTTCGAAATAAACTGATTACTAAATTTAATAGAAATAAAATTTGGCAGAAAATAATTATTGCAATCAGTATTATCGAAAATTGATTGAATAGTTTAAATATCTCTATTTCATTTTTAACTCCTGTACTTATTCCAATTGTAAATAATATAAGAAAAGAAAATATTGTTGCGAATAAATGTATTATTGTGATCATCCAGTTGATAAGTTGTTTGTTTCTGAATAACCAGTAGAGTAATCCTATTAGGAATAAATACACTGTTAAGAATATTCCTAAATTTGAAAATACATAATAGGTGTCATGTATGGAAATATCTAATGTTGAGTTTAATCCAAATAATGTTAGTAAAGCAATAATAAATGCGAAAACCCAAATTAATTTATAAGGCTTATGAATTAATCTATTTTTAAGCGAATTTTTCATTTTTATAGCTCCTTCATAACAGATTCAGGATTATCTAATATCATTTTCGTCAGTTTATAATGCTCAGTTTCCTTGTAATCTACTTTAGAAATTTTCCCTTCTTGAAAATAAAATATTTCAGAATTGGGAACGGACATGATGATAGGAGAGTGTGTAGCTATGATGAAATGTGATCCTGTTTTTTTTACTTTTTCTATGATCAGCGAAAGGAGACTGAGCTGTCGGGTTGGGGAGAGCGCTGCTTCTGGCTCATCTATTAAGTACAAACCTTTTCCTGTTATTCTGGACATAAAGAATTTTAGAAACCCCTCTCCGTGCGACATTGCCTCCAAATCCCTGGAATATCTTTTTATAAAATCGTCTCGCTCTCCTTTGATTGTTCCTAAAGTCAAATTTATATCACCCCCAGTGAAGGTGGCTTTTACTTCTTCAATTTCCTTATCTAATGCTTGAATTTCTTTTTTAATATTTCTCGCAAATCCTATGAAATCTTCGGCTCTTACAAAAAAGCCGTGATGCGTTTTTTCTGCAAATCGAATGCTTAAATAATTGGCAAGACTGTTTGCCGCTGCTAAAGATTCGTCTTCTTCCAGCCTAAAACTACCTGCAAGCGGAACTTCTGTGTATGCTGCAATTGCTTCTAATATGGTTGACTTTCCGCTTCCATTTTCTCCTACAAAAAAACTGATATTCTGTTCAAATTCAAGTTCTTCAAACTCTTTTATCAATGGTAAATTCCAGGGGAATTGATCTTGCTCATCTTCGGGAAAATTTCTTAATCTTACAGTCGATAGAATCATTCTTAAAATTTGTATTTTGACAAAGATACGATATTGTGCTTAGGAACGACTCAAAAATAACTCAGCGTCGGCTGCCGATCCGTTTTAATAATTTTCTTTTGATTTTCTTCTGTCGAGATGTCGAACCAGATATTTTTGTTCAACATAGCTTGGCTATGCTGAATAAAAATGTCCCGGCGGGGAACCGCTTAAACAAAATTCAAAAGAAAAAATCAAATTCAGATACTTATTTATGAGGCGTTCTTTAATGGTTCAATGCTCCATTTTTAAGTACACTTTTAAATAAATAAATGTTCTTTTTGATCTTTGTATATTTGAACTATACAATGAAGGTACGGAAACTCTAGTCAACTAAAAAGGAATGTCATCATAGCCAGGAGGTGGGGGAGGTGGCGTTTGTTCCCCGCCGTTCATTTTGGACTCTTTTGTGATTACTTGACTCAAAGGAATATATCCATCAACATTGCCTCCACTCATAAGGTCGAGTTCGGCAAATTTTGCAAATTTACTGATGAACCTGGTTTTGACAGTGTCTAAGGCACCATTTCTGTGCTTTGCAATAATGACTTCCGCTACGCCCTGCGTAGGATTTCCATCATCATCTTGATCGAAGCCGTAATATTCAGGACGATAAAGGAAAATAACCATATCTGCATCCTGCTCAATCGCTCCTGACTCCCTCAAATCCGATAGTTGTGGTTTTTTGTTTCCACCCCTCGTTTCCACCGCACGACTCAGTTGCGATAAGGCGATTACAGGAATATCTAACTCCTTAGCAATTCCTTTTAGCGATCTTGAAATTTGTGAAATTTCCTGCTCACGATTTCCTTTTTTATCTCCCGATCCTGTCATCAATTGCAAATAATCAATGATAACCATTTGAATATCGTGTTGCATTTTTAAACGACGACATTTTGCTCTAAGCTCAAAAATGTTTAACCCAGGAGTATCATCTATGAAAAGTTGAGCATCGGAAAGTGTACGGATTTTAGAATGTAATTGCTCCCATTCATATCGTTCCAGGTCTCCTTTTTTTAATTTTTCACCTGGCAATTCCGCTTCCGATGAAATCAATCTGTTTACCAATTGAACTGAGGACATCTCCAGTGAGAAAAAAGCTACAGGTTTTTTGTGGTCAACTGCTGCATTTCTTGCTAAAGAGAGGGTGAAACTCGTTTTACCCATACCAGGTCTTGCTGCCAAAATTACCAAATCCGATTTTTGCCAGCCAGAAGTGATTTTATCCAAAGATGTAAAACCAGAAGGAATTCCAATTACACCAACATCATTTTTACTAATTTCTTCAATTTGCTTAATGGCAATGCTCAGCAAATTCCCCATAGTATCATAATTACGTCTCAAGTTTTGATCCGTAATTTCAAAAAGATTTTGCTCCGTCGCATCTAACAGCTCAAAAACATCCACTGTTTCATCGTAAGCATTTTTGATGACCTTGCTAGAAGTTCTGATTAATTCCCTTAGAATATATTTTTCAGAAACAATTCTGGCGTGATGCTCCACATTGGCCGATGATCCCACGCGGTTTGCCAGTTGAGAAATATAGAAAGCACCGCCTACATTTTCCAGTTCACCGTCTTTTTTCAGTTGTTCCGAAACAGTCAGCAGGTCAATAGGTTTATTTTTTAGGAATAAATCCTGAAAGGCTCTATAAATTTTTTGATTTGCCTCAACATAAAAACTTTCTGGCTTTAAGATGTCAATTACATTTGATACAGCATCTTTGTCCAGCATCATAGCACCGAGTACGGCTTCCTCTATTTCCGTGGCTTGTGGCTGAATCTTGTCAAACATATAGCTCGACATATCATTGCCATTCATATTTTTTTTCAAATATGATAATTGATTTTTTAAGTTGTTGTTCTCTTTTTGAGGCATTAAATAGTTTACTTATAAATAGCTTGTAAAATTAAGACACTTCTTCCAGATTATGGCTCTATATCGCACAATAATATTAACTAATTTTGTACCAAACAAGCTTTATCAGAGTGAATATTTTTTGTTATGGTCAACTTATTAGAGAAATGTTTCTTTTTAAATCAATACTAAATTTACTAATTTGGTTCATTTGAATGATACTTTGTTTAAATTATTAATATGTTAAATCACATTCGTTTAGAAAACTTAATCTTTATAGACATCGAAACTGTTAAAGAACACGAGGGTTTTTCTGGATTAGATGATGTTTCTGCTGATTTATGGCGTAAAAAATCTAGCTTTTTTAAAGTTGCTGAAGGAAGTGTAGAAGAGGACTTGTATGAAGAAAAAGCAGGTTTGTATGCTGAGTTTGCCAAAGTGGTTTGTATATCGGTCGCGTTTATGGTTAAAAACGGCGAAGGGAAATACGATTTGCGCCTAAAATCATTTTATGGGGAGGAGGAAAGTTTTATTCTTAAAGATTTTAAGGAACTATTGGATAAATATTACAAGAATAGCAAATATATTTTTTGTGGACACAATATAAAAGATTTCGATTTGCCTTTTTTAATGCGGAGAATGTTGATCAATCAAATACGGTTGCCCTTGAAATTTAATATAAATAACTTTAAATTTTATCAACCAATGGCTGTCGATACTTTCCAAATTTGGAAGTTTGGGGATCATCGTAATTACACTTCACTGAAATTAATGCAAAAAGCATTAAAAATAGATTTTCCGGAATACTCTGAAATAGACGGCAACGACATTGATCAATTATATTGGAAGGATAAAAATATGGACAGTATTATTGAACACTGCCAAAATGATGTGATCAGTGTTGCGCAGTTAATGCTGCGATTTAAAAGTTTTGATTTATTGGAAGAATACAATGTTCTTATTAGTGAAGATTGAGGCTCACTTCGAGACCCTCAGTGAGCGTTTGGTTGGCAGCTCACTGAGGCACTCGAAGTGAGCGGTTGGTTGATAGCTCACTGAGGCACTCGAAGTGAGCGTTTGGTTGGCAGCTCACTGAGGCACTCGAAGTGAGCGGTTGGTTGATAGCTCACTGAGGCACTCGAAGTGAGCGTTTGGTTGGCAGCTCACTGAGGCACTCGAAGTGAGCGGTTTGCTGAAAAATCAAAAAGATTCGGCGATCTTAAAGTAATATTTAAATTTTCCTTGACCAAGCCCGAAGTCCAAACGAAGATTAAGATTTTCTTCTTCATCAACTAAAAAACGCAATCCTAAGCCTAAAGATTGACGAATGTTATCAATTTTGAATTGCTTGATTAATGGGGCAACACCTCCAAATCCTGCAAAAGCAACCATGCCCCATCGGTGATTTAATTTCTGGCGCCATTCAATTTGCGTTGCCAATAAATGACGATCCGTAAAACGTCCTTCAAAATATCCCCGCATTATCTCATTGCCTCCAAGTCGTCCTAACTCAAGTAAAGGTGTATTGCCATTGCTAAAATGTGAAATAAGTTGAAAAGCCAAAATGCTAGAAGGTTTTTTAAAAGGCTGCATATAATATCTAAGATCAAATCTTGTCAGCTCATAATTTTGAGTACCGCCTAAAAAAGTGCTGTAAAATCCATGTGTAAACTCTGTATAAAAGCCTTTGCTTGCATTGAGAATATTATCTCTACTATCGTAAATTATAGCCAGTTCAACCCCAGAAGAAGTAGATCCATTTGCACCAGCTTGTTCGGAGCTTGCAAGCAATCCTTCTTGTACTATTTCTACATTATTGATTCGATTGTAGCGAAAGCCACCTCCTAAAAAGAGATAGGGTATAAATAAATTTTTAAGTAAAATAGGCTCAATAAGTATTTGACTATAAGCAAATTTTTCCTCATTGTTTTTTGAGGTGTTTGGACCAACTCCAAAATAAAGACTGGGAAACGACTGAATTCTTATATTACCTGTTAACATATATCGTTCTTGGGGGGAAAAGACTTCAAAGCCCGAAAAGAAAAAATATTTGTTTTCAATAGTGTATTGTGCTGTAATTGGAATATTTGATGTTCTGGTTTCAGACCCAGAGCCTTTCATTTTGAAAAGCCCTTTCACGCCAACCCCAATGCTTAAACTTGTTTCAGGAGCGAAAGAAACTACTGGAGTAAAGATAACCTTTGTTGGATAAATAGTGCTATCTCGCTTTACAGCTTTCTTGTTTGGATAAACCGTCAAAAACTCAATCACATTTTCAAGCTCTTGTGCTTGAATTCTAATTGATGAAATTAGGAAAATGAATAATATTAATACTAAATGAGTTCTTTTCATTGAAATTGTTTTATACGAATTTTAATAAACAATGTCGTATAAAATTCAAAAATTAAGGATTAAACATCAAGCGGTTCCCCGCTGGAACAAAAAACGCAATCATAGCCGTGCTACGATGAGTATTTTTAATCGGTCCCCGTCGTTGCGGATGATATCTAAGCTTTAAGAATTGAATTTGTGCGAAATTATTTGTTTAATTTCGTATTATCACTACTAAATAAAGCGAAAAGAATAACTTGAGCCAATTTTTGCTCATTTTTTTCGATTTCTTCCCAGTATTAATCTACCATTCTGTGAGCAAACATTTCTTTAGTAATGACAGACAACAAATTTAGCTTTAATAAAATAACGAAATTTTCAGATGATTCGGCGGTTGC
>JAHDGP010000110.1 GCA_020627525.1 Bacteroidota bacterium | reverse complement strand
GAAAGAAATAATATTGTAACCATCTTGAAAATCGCAATCGGCATTTACCGACTGACCACCTAAAACAAAAGGGCTTAAAATATTATTTTGCCACGCCTGAATACCACGTTCTAATGCTTGAACGGCTTGTGTGTTTTGGGCTAAATTATTATTATAATCGAAGGTGTAACCGCCAAAATTGTTATCGTTTATGAGCTGAACAGGCGTTTCGTTGGCAACCATAATATTATGCGAAACGGTAATTTGTTGCGTTGATGGCTTTATTTGCCCTAAATTGTTGATGACTTTTATTCTACCTGAACCAGCACCAGCGTGAGCAGTCAAAATATCTCGCCCTGGAACTCGAATTTTGATTTCGGTATCAGTCCAGCTTACAATGTGCGATTGCGGAGCATCGAGATAACCAATGGTTGCTCCGTATAAATCGGGATTGCGAAATTGGATTTTTGAGTTCGGTCCTTGTGCCAAAAAACCACTGCCTGAAATGGTTAAAACATCGCCTGTTCCTGCACTTATGGTTTGTGGTATTATTGAGTTTATAATAATGGCTTGTTGGGCTTTTGTGGTGTTTTCGGTGGGTTTCGGTTTTTGTTTTTTTGGCGTTGCAAAAGTTTGTTGCTTAATGGTTTCTATTTCGGTAAAAAGTTGAACGCTTGTATTTTCTTCGGTATAAAATGATTGTGAACCTGCTGTTAGTTGGTAAGTTGTTTCACTTATTTCAGAAATTGAAATTTGACTTTCAGATAATAAAAAAAGCCCTTTTGTGCCTGTGGGCATTTGAAAAGAAGGATAAACCAGTTCTGTTATTTCGCCGATTGTTCCGCCTTTTTCAAGTAAAGTTATTGTTTCAAAATCGTTATTTCCTAATTCGTTAGAAACTTGGAGGGTGTAGGCGGTGTAAATATGCGTTTGTTGTTCGTTCCAGAAACATTGTTTTTCAATTATTTCAGCTTCTACAATTTTGGAACTTGAACTGGCTTTTTCTTCCAGACTGATTGGTACTGAAAGGCAGTTTCCTAATATTGAAAGAGGGAATATTAAGAAAAAAGTTATTAAGAGCGTTTTTGACATTTTATTGTAAAAATGCAGAAAGGTAGCCTATTTGTCAATAGCCCACCTTCTGTCATGAAAAAACATTTTAATTTTTATCCTTCTGTTCCTCCCTCTTCATTAGTACCTTCTTCTTCCTCTTCTTCCTCTTCTTCCTCTTCTTCCTCTTCTTCCTCTTCCTCCTCTTCCTCTTCTTCCTCTTCTTCTAAACCTTCGTCTTCAAGAACATTACCATCTAAATCAAACTCAATTTCAATATCATTATCTAATTCGACTTCGTAACCTTCTCCTTCTTCTAGTTCAGCTTCAACTATTGATGCTTCTGGATAATTTGAAGCTATATAATCTAATGCTTGTTGTGGTAAATCGGCTGGATTAATGTACTCATCGTCATTATCGTTATCATCTTCATCTGTTCCTAAGAAGTTGCCATCAACATCAAAATATAATTCAGTTCCATCGCTTAATTTAACTTCATAACCTTCATCATTATCAAATTCAGCTTTTGAAACTTCAGTACCTGGATAATTTGTAGCAATGTAATCTAAAATCTCTTGAGGTAAATCTGTTGGCTCAATTTCGTCTTCTTCGTCTTGATCTTCTGCAATAAAGTTTCCATCAATATCGAATAACAATTCTGTACCATCAGATAACTCAACTTCGTATCCTTCATCTTCCATTTCTGCTTCTACAATTACTGGTTCGGCATAATTTGAAAAAATATAGTCGATAATATTTTGTGGTAAAGCTGAAGGATCAATTTCATCTTCTTCTTCATCATCAAAATCTTCATCTGAATACAAGAACATCCCTGCTTCATCAAATACTAACTCAATACCAGAAGTAAGTTTAACTTCATAAACTATTTCTGTTTCATCGTGCGTTTCTTCTTCAACCTTAATAATGGTTTCATTTGGATAGTTTTCTGCTACATAATCATCAATAGCTGCAGGATAACTCTCTACCTCCTCACTTTGAGAGGCTGCAATTGTTTTACCAATTGTGCTTGCTCCATCTTCTTTTGTACAAGAAGTAAGTAACATACTACCTGAAATGGCAACAGCTAATAGAATTTTGAATGTTTTCATTAAATTTTGTTTTTTGAATTAAAAAACGATGCTTTTAAATTATTTGTTTTATTTGTAAGATACAAAAAAAAAGATTTGGTTGGAATCTAAATCAACTTTTTTAGAAATTATACCCAACCTTTACGCCTCCACCAATTCCAAAAGGTATATTTTTAAAATTACTGTCACCAGCTATTAACTTTTTGTTGATATTTGTTTGGATTTCAATGTTCATTTTATGGGAGATGTTGTAACCAAAACCTAGTGTAAAGTTTCCAAGAATATTGAATCTATTGATATTAGAGCTTTGAATTTCTACTCTATCTAATCTTTGTTCTAATGGCGATAAAGAGATAAGGTGTTTACGTAAATAAATAGGACTTATTCCTAATTGTGTATTTACATTAATTTTATTAAATAAAACACCAAATTTCAAACTCAAAGGAACTGCAATATAATGAGCTTTTTCAATCGAGCTGATATTATAATTTATTTGCGAGCCAGCTCCTACTCCAGAAGAAGTGGGAAGATATGCTTTTACCATATTTTCTGCTAATGCAGATAATAAGGTTACTTCATCAAAATTTCTTCCATCGAGGTTAAATGTAATATCTTGATTTTGAGTGCTTGAATAGTTAATATTACTAATACCTGTACCAAAGCTCAAAAATTTATTAAGTCTCCACCAGTGCTTTAAAGTTATTTGTTGAAAATATTGTTGTTTACTTGCTACTTCATTTGATGGCGTATTCCACCATTTGCCAATATTATAGCTAAGACTGTATTCATTTTTATTGTTTAAAAAGCCTTTCTCTTGAAAATTGATGGAATTGAGAGGATAGCTCTCTCTTTTCTTAATATTGATGTACTTAAAATTATCAAAGTCAACTAAACTTTTTACTGGATTAAGTGCAATCACCTCTTTAAGTTCGATTAGTTTATTTTTTTGAAAATTTTTATTGTTGGTTACAACTTTATTTTTTGTTTTCTTATCAAAATCATTAAGGTTGTTAATTTCTGGTTTATCTTTAATATTACTATTAGAAATTGAAGGAGTAAGCAAGTCGTAATTCTGAACAAAAGCATCATTGAAAACATCAAAATTACTATTGCTTACTTTTTTATTTGGTTTTTCAACAAAACCTTTTTCCTTCAAACCAAACTTAATTTCACTTTTAGCATTTTCTTGAATAGATTCTTTAACCGAATTATTGAGTAGATTTTTGTTAGTGAAATCTTTATTTGTTTTTGTATTATTTATTTTTTTTAGTTCTTTATGTTCAGAACTTTCAGCTACAACGGTTTTCTTGTTATGTACAATTGGTAAATTTTCATTCTCAGAGAAAGTATTTTCATTATTAATATTAGCATTGTTTGAGTTTTTGGTTGTTATGATTTCCGAAAAATCTAACTTTTCATTTTCTACTGAATTATAGTTAATTAAAATAACTGAACTTAAAAATAAAATAACAGCCAAAGAAGCAATAAATGCATATTTATAAAAGCTCAGTTCTGGAGAATTGGCACTTATTGTTGTATTTTCTAAGTGCGTATTCAGTTTATCCCAAACTTTACTAGATGGTTCAAATTCAAAGTTATTTAGATTATCACTTTCCGACTTATTAGAAACATTTGGATTACTTAGGTTACGAGCAATACCATTCCATACCTTACCAGAAGGTTGAAATTCAAAATTTTCTAAGTTTGATATATTTTTTTTATTACTCATTTTTTTGCTAAGTACAATCCTTTGTCGTACAACATTTCTTTTAACAACTTTCTTGCTCTATTTAATTGAGATTTTGATGTTCCTTCTGTTACTCCCAATATTTGAGCAATTTCTTTATGTGAATTACTTTCTATTACATATAAGTTAAAAACAGCTCTACAACCTTTTGGTAATTGTTGTATCAATTCAATGGCTTTGAACTGCGGTATTGAATTAATTTCATCATCAACAGTTGAAGGTTCAAGCAAATAATCATTATCAACTAAGGTAATGAGTGCCGATTGTTTTGCCTTACGAATATTTTGTAATGCCTGATTTCTTATTACTACCCTAACCCAACCTTCTAATGAGCCTTTAAAACTATATTGATGCAATGTATTAAAAACCTTAATAAAGCCATCTTGAAGCCAATCTTCTGCCTCCTCAATTGAAGAAGCATAACGCATACAAACCCCCATCATTCTGGAGGAAAAAAGCTGATAGAATTGGTATTGTGCGTTTCTATCGTTTTTTAAACAGGCTTTTATGAGTTGCTTTTCGTTGATAACTGCACCGTTTCATACAAAGGTGCAGTTTGTAATAAAATGGTTGGAAAATACACCTTTTTTTATTTAATTACCTTCTCTCCGCTTGAGTTCACAAATAAAATGTCGCCAATTTGATTATAACCGTCAAACATTTCTCTACCTCTCATTTTTACACTTTCTTGTCTGAAACCAATAATAGTTAAGGCAGCATCTGCTGATTGTTCGTTGATGCGTTCTTTTATACTTTGATCTTCTTTTAATGTTATCATTGTAATATTATTTACCGAAATTGGTAAACGTCCATCTTGAGTAAGGTCAATTATATTTTGTTTTTCTGCTTCAATATTTTCTTTAGTTGCAATAGAGAAAATCTTTATTACTGAATTTTTCCAGTCTTTATTTCCTGAAATAATATAGCCCAGTAAAATCATTAAGTTAGCATTTTCTACATCATTTGGTTTTATCCAAATATGAATACTATCGTGAGCACCAAAACGTTTTGGTGAACTTGCTAAAATACAAATATCAAAATTCCCTGCTTTTACCAGTTTAAAGTTTTCCTGAATTTTGGAAAAAGCATCTTTTTCATTTTCTTTAAGTTCTGTTTCGTCTTTTAAATCAATCTTAGCAAACTCAAACAAAACCATATTGTTATCTTTACCTGAAACCCCCGGTAATTGGATACATTGTGCAATAGCAGAGGTGGTTGAAGGGCTAATTATAGTATCTAGATATACATTTGATTTTAGCTTTTCAGCTTGGTGCTTTAGTCTGCTCATTATTTCTTTAGATTGCTCAACTGTATCTTTAGAATAGTAGCCTTTTACTTGGTGAATGTATGTACCAAAACCATGACGGTGCGAAATCCAACGCAATAAATCAAATGCACTAAAACGTTTAAATGAGCTACTTGAAACACAAATAACCGAAGGTCGCCAACTTTCGTTTGAAGTATTTTCATCATCACCAGAATTTTGTAAATAAATACGCATATTTCTGCTCAACTGGTAAATAACGCCTTGAAAAATAGCAACAACACCTCTTTTTTCTTTATTTGAATAATTAATTATAAAATAAAGCAATGCCATACAAGCGAAAGCCGCAATTGCCTTTGGTGCATCAATTTGAAACATTAAAGTAATACACATTATTGCTCCAAATAGGGAAACTGTCCAATGCGAACGGAATGAAGGACGATACGAAGGGTCAGCATTGAAATGGTGCAAAAAAGAAATCAAACATAGTGAACCGTAAGTTACCATAAAAAACATGGTAATAATTCCTGCAACAGCATCTACTTCGCCAGCACTAATTATGGCAAATGAAATTATAATTGTTACTACCGATGCCCAAAATGGTTCATTTTCTTTACCTCTACCCGAACCAAAAAATCGGTTTAAGGGCTTTGAGGGATAAATATCGTCTTTACCAATGGCTTGTAAAGTTCTAGGCGCTACTAGTATTGATCCTAAGGCAGAAGAAACTGTTGCTGCTGCCAAACCAACTGGAATTAACCAACCCACAATTGCAATATCACTCATTACCATTCGGTTTGTATCGGCAAGCATTTCTGGAGGTGCATTGTAGGCTAGCTTATAAGCAATTATTATATACATTACCATTCCTACAAGTGTGCCTGCAATTGTTCCCAATGGTATAGATTTTTTAGGATCACGCAAATCTCCAGATAGCCCAACACCTGCTGTCATTCCAGTAAATGCTGGAAAGCAAATAGCAAAGACAGTGAAAAAACCGGCAGGATTGGAAGTTACTGCATTTATTTCACCTGTTGGTGTAAAACCATCTACAGCTCCACCAAAAAAGAAAGAACATAATGAAACAAATAAAATAGCTACAACTACATATAATGCCGACATACCCAACGCTGCCCCCTTTGTTAGAATAAGTAAAGAAAGTAAACTCATTCCAGCTAATGAAATCATTTGTTTTGTGATTTCAAAACCTGCATAGCTACTCATAACATCTAATATTGGCACAAATGCTTCACCAAAAGCAATTACATAAAATGCAACACTTATAGCTTGAGAAAGATAAAGAGCAGAACCAATAGCAGCACCAACATTTAAACCAAACGAACGAGAAATTATAAAATATTCTCCTCCACCTTCTACTTTTTGATTGGTAGCAATTTCGGCTATGGCAAAGGCTGTAGGAATGGTAACAGCATGCCCTATTAATATGATAAGACAAGTTTGTAAAAACCCTAAGTTTCCTACTGCATATCCGAATCTAAGAAATAAAATTGCTCCTAAAATTGTAGATATTGCCGTTAAAAATACTGGTAAAGTACCAAATCTTCCATTAGGATTTACTTGTGCCATCAATAATAATTTTGAGTGCTTAGTTTTTAGTTCTTAATGTTGTCTGGGTCTCAAGAAACATCAATTAAAACCCAAAACTAAAAATTAATAACTAAAAACTGTTAATATATTGCTTTTGCAATTTTTTGAAAAGTTGAGGCTCTTCCCATTGTATAATAGTGAACAATTGGCGAACCAAAATCAATTAAATCTTTTGATTGCTGAATACACCACTCTGTTCCAACTTGAGCAACATCTTCATCTGTTTTACATTTTTCTATTTCTTCTTCTAATGCTTCTGGAATATCAACTTTAAATATTCTTGGTATTGAAGTTATTTGTTTTCTTTTAGTAATTGGTTTAATTCCTGGGATAATTGGTACATTTATTCCAAATTCTCTACAGGCTTTAACAAAATCGTAAAATTTTTGATTATCGAAGAACATTTGAGTTACGATATATTCAGCCCCTAAATCTATTTTATGTTTCAAATACTTTAAATCAGCTTTCATATTAGGAGCTTCAGCGTGTTTTTCAGGATAACCAGCAACACCAACACAAAAATCTGTGCATTTGGCATTTTTTAATTCTTCAGCTAAATAAACGCCTTTGTTCATATTTATAATTTGTTCAACCAAATCACTAGCATAATCATTCCCTCCAATTTCAGGAGAAAATGACTTTTCGGAATGCATTGCATCGCCACGTAATGCTAAAACATTATTTATTCCCAAAAAGTTAAGATCAATTAGGGCATCTTCTGTTGTATCTTTAGTAAAGCCTCCACAAATGAGGTGTGGAATGGCATCAACACCATATTTGAATTGAATTGCAGCACAAATACCAACTGTTCCAGGTCGTTTACGTACAACCACTTTCTTGAATGTATTTTCTTCTACTTTTCTGTAAATATAATCGGAACGGTGATACGTTACATTAATAAATGGGGGTTTAAACTCCATAAAACTATCCAGAAGATTGTATAATTTTTCAATTCCTTTACCTTTTAAAGGCGGTAATACTTCAAAAGAGATTAATGTTTTTTTTGCCGCAGCAATATGTTCTGTTACTTTCAAAATTTTTTATTTAAGGCACAAATGTAGTTTCTGGAATAATGACTTACAATATTTATTTTCTGTTCTTTTTCTTTTTATTTTTTCTCCTAAACTCCTCAATTTCTTCAATTTCATCCATAATACTTTTGACTGAATTGAATTTACCATCTTCAGAAAATTGAACTGTTTCTATGTAATCATTCTTATCAATTCCCAATACTTCAATTGGCTTTCCAATGTAAGATTGAATTTTTTTAAGTAATTCTTTTTCATTTTCACTACAAAAGGAAATTGCTTTTCCTCTCATTTTTCCCCGTCCAGTTCGTCCAACTCTGTGTACATAATTTTCAGCTTGCTCGGGCAAATCATAGTTAACTACAAAATTAACCCCTGGAATATCAATTCCTCTCGCACTAACATCTGTAGTAATCAATAGCTTTACATCTCCATTTTTAAAATTATTCAAAGCTTTTAACCTTGCATTTTGAGATTTATCGCCGTGAATAGTCTCACTAATAATATTTACTCTTTGCATTGCCTTAAAAACACGCTCTGCTCGCACTTTAGTTCTTACAAAAGTTAATATTTTATTTTGAGGATTTTCTTTAACAAGCCTTTCCAAGAAGAATCGCTTTTCATCCATTTCAATAAAAGATACTGCATGATGTACATTTTTTGATACAGGATCTTTTGGTGAAATTTGAATTCTAATTGGTTTTTTTACCATTGAATATGCTAATTTTTTAATCTCATCATCAATTGTAGCAGAAAAAAATAATGTTTGTCTTTTCTCAGGCAAAAATTTTAACAAGTCTCTAATGTCCTTCAAAAAACCTAATTCTAACATCCTATCTGCCTCATCTAAAACCAAAATATCAACTCTATTTAGCCTCAAATAACCTTGATGTTTTAAATCAAATAACCTTCCTGGTGTGCTAATCAATACATCAATACCTTTTTCAAGTTGAGTAATTTGGGGATTCTGTTCCACACCACCATATATACCATAAGTGCAAATATTGGTATGCTTGCCTAATTCCTTAAAAACACTTGTAATCTGAATAGCTAATTCTCTGGTTGGCACCATAACTAAACATTTAATTCCATCTTTTCTTCTCTGATGTTTTTTTTTGAAATGCAGAATATCTATTACAGGAATTGCAAAAGCTGCGGTTTTCCCCGTTCCAGTTTGTGCTATAGCAAGTACGTCTTCACCTTTTAAAATATTGGGAATTGCCTTAAACTGAATATCTGTAGGTCTCCTAAATCCTAACTTCGATAAATTTTTTTTTAATTCGGGAGAAATTCTGTAATCTTCAAACTTCATTTTTACAAATTAACAACTTCAAATTTAATCTTTACCTATGAATTTACTTTTAAATTTTATAAAGATAATAATTACAAAATAAGGTATAGTTTTTGATGCTAATAAATGCTTATTAAGTCGGAATTACGTAACATTTAAGTCTTCTAATCGTATCTTCTACTGAAAAGAAACTTTTAAATTTTATTGTACTTTTGATGCTTTCATAAAATTCATTTATGGAATTTAAAAACTATTTACAAGAAATTGATATACCACTAAAAACTATTTTTTTAGGGGTATTGTTTCTATTCGGTTTTTCAATTCAATATGATGTAACAGCCCAATGTCTTGATTTTATTACGCCTTCCTCTAATCAAACTTATAACTTTGTTGAAAATGTAGATGTTGAAATACAAACGAATTTAGATTCAAACATTTTTAATGATATTTCAATAGATCTTTACTTAGATGGTGTCTTTTTTAGAAAAGAAAACAATCCGCCTTATGTTTGGGGTAGCGGAAGTGATAATCCTGAATTTGTAAACGAACTTGATATATTATCTTGTGGTTCTCATACATTTGAAGCCTTTGTGATTAATAATATTACAGGCGAAACAATATGTTCAAACAGTATTAATATTACTGTACAGTGCAATACCTGTATTGACTTTTTAGTGCCAACCAATAATCAAAATTATGCTTTTGAGGAAGAAATAGCATTGGAAGTTGTGCTAAATGACAATTCTATTGATTTGGAAGATACTAGAGTAGATTTGTATTTAGATGGCGTTTTTTTTAGAACTGAAAATTTAGCACCTTACTTATGGGGAAATCCAAATGTAGGACCTGATTCAGCAGGATCTGCTGGAGAATTAACTGATTTACCATGTGGAAATCATTTTTTTCAAGCAGTATTGTTAGATAATGTTTCAAATACCGCAATCTGTGTAGCCGAAGTTTCAATTAATATTGATTGTGGTACTTGTCTGGAGATTCTTACACCTATAGAAAACGAGAATTTTATTTTTGGAAATGCAATAGGGGTTGAAGCAATAATTCCAAGTCCTAGAAATGAAGTAAATACCTCTGTAGATTTATATTTGGATGGAAACTTTATTAGAAAAGAAAATGATGATCCATTTTTATGGGGTGCTCCAAATCAAGGAACTGGGTCTGGAGCAGATGCTAACGAACTAACTAATTTAGCTTGTGGTACTCACTTTTTTGATGTATTACTAATAAATGATGTTAACAATCAAGTAATGTGCGGAGTTAGGCGTAACTTCTCAATAGAATGTGGAGACTGTATAAATATACCGAATATTAATCAAAATCAGATATTCTATACTGGAGATCTTATTGATTCTGAAGTAATATTAAGCTCGAATGTTACTAATGGATTGGATACAAAAATTGAATTATTTTATAATGGAAGTTTAATTGGAGAAGATGCAACCATTCCATATAATTTTAATGGTTCAGTATTGAACGATTTAACAGCCATTGAATGTGGATTTAATACTTTACAAGCCAATATTATAAATAATTTTAACAATGAAATTTTATGCACAGTAAGTAGAGATTTTTTATTCATCTGTGATGATTGTGTTGATTTTGCTCAACCTTTAGATGGACAGACTTTCTTGTTTAATGAAACTCCCGGAGCTTTAATTACTATTGGTAACTATATTGACGAAACTCAAGTAAATGCACAACTCTATATAAATGGAACAATAGCAAGGACAGAAAATAGTCCCCCATTCAATTGGGGTATAAATAATGGCACTCTTTCTAATCAAGAATTAGATTTTGAAACTTTAGAATGTGGCTTAAATGAATTAGTTGTTCATATTATTAACCAAAATGATGGATCTTTTATATGTGGTGATACCATTGAGGTTAATTTAGACTGCAATTCTTGTTTTGTCGAACCTTGTGATGATGGGGACATTTGCACAATAAATGACACATTAGATGAAAATTGTAATTGCGTAGGTACTTTACAAGATGCTGATAATGACACTATTTGTGATTTAGATGATATTTGCCCTAACTTCAATGATAATTTAATTGGAACAGCTTGTGATGACAATAACGATTGTACAATTAATGATATTTATTTGAACGACTGCTCGTGTGCTGGTACTTTTCAAGATACAGACAATGATACCGTTTGCGATGCTCAAGATATTTGCCCTAACTTCGATGATAATTTAATTGGAACTGCTTGCGATGACAATAACGATTGTACAATTAATGATATTTATTTGAACGACTGCTCGTGTG